>NZ_MAIF01000022.1:0-11401 GCF_001729395.1 Methanosphaera sp. A6
AATAAAGAATTGATATTAATATATAATGCTATAAAAAATGATGATAAAAAAGTAATTACTTATTTAAAAGAAATGGAAAGTGAATTTTTAAAATTAGATAATGATAAACGTAAAGCATATTATTTAAATGTTAGAGAAGAATTTAATAATCAATTAAAAACATATGATTTTAAAAATTATTCTGAAGAAACAATAAAAAGAGCTGTTAAATCAATGTTCATGAATAAAACAGGATTTAATGGATTATTTAGATTAAATAAGAAAGGTGAATTTAACGTGCCTTTTGGAAGATATAAAAATCCTAAAATATGTGATGAAACCAATATTCATAATGTTCATAAAATTCTAAAAAATGTTACTATAAAAAATAAACCCTATGATTATTCTGAAAAATACATTGAAAAAGGTTCACTAGTATACTTAGATCCACCATACAGACCAATTTCTAAAACTTCCAGTTTCACAAGCTATTCTGATAATGAATTTAATGATGAACATCAAATAGAATTAGCACATTATTATGAGAGAATATCCAATAAAGGAGCATATGCTTTGTTAAGTAATAGTGATCCTCATAATAATGATCCAAATGATGATTTTTTTGATTTATTATATTCTAAATATTGTATTGATAGAATTCCAGCAAAAAGAAGTATTAATTCAAAAGGAAACAAACGTGGACCAGTAAATGAATTGTTGATAAAAAATTATTGAGGTTAAACTATGGTTAAATATGAAGTATTAGGTTACACATCACAAGAGGAATATAAGGAAGATTTCTTCAATAATTTATTACCTACAAATCATAGTTTTAATTATTTTGTTAATTGGAATAAGGTTTTTAAGAATGTTAAACAATATTCTATTGAAATTTCAATTTTAAATAGTTTAAGTAAGGTTGATGAAGAAGATCTTGAAGTAGAATTTAGAAAAATTATCAACTGTTATCCAGAAGTAGTTCCATTATTACCTGCTATTTTAGCAATAAGATTTAAATCTAAAAATTTAACTGTGGATATTTTAGAAAAAACATTTAAAACTTATAACTTCAATGATGAAGAATTTGATGAAGATGAAATAGTAACTTTTTCTAAAAAAACTGGTTTGTTAAAATTATTTACTAAAATAAATGATTTATATGCTTATTTGTTGGGAACAGAAGTTGGTTTAGATACTAATGGTAGAAAAAATAGGAGTGGAACAATTTTTGAGACATTAATTGAGGAAAATATAAACTCAATATTGGACGGTACAAACTATAAAATCCAATCACAAGGTTATGTTGATGGTATTTCTCGGAAAAAGAGGGCTGATTTTATAATAACAGATGATGATGAACAAGTTTTAGCTATTGAATGTAATTATTATAATGCAACTGGAAGTAAACCAATAGAAGTAACAAATGCGTATATAGAGTTACAAAATGAAATAAGTAATACAAATATAAAATTTTTGTGGATTACTGATGGTCTAGGTTGGAACAAAATGACAAGTACTATTTTAAAGGGGATGGAAAATATTGACTTTATTATCAATTACACTATGTTGGAAAATAGTATTAGAAAACTTTTAAATATTGAATAAGTCTCTTTTTTTATCTTATTTTTTTAAATTAATTCTGGCTAATTTTTCATGCTATTTATATATTATTTTTACTATATTATAGTATCATTTTATTTTACTTTATTCTTATTTCTTCTTTATAATAAATTATTAATATTCTTATCTTCATATATTAAATTATATCAAATTGTTTTAATAAAATTAAAATTTAATTTATTATTTATAGAAATATAATTATAATTAAAATCTTTGTATTTAGTTTAATTTTATTTTATAATTTGCTAATAGTTTAAATTTAATTATATGTCTTGTTAATAATATCTGGGATTTTTTTAGTTATTTTAATAGTTTGATGAGAGTTTTCATCTGATTAAATTTTAGATTTTGTTGGATGGAATGGAAATATTTAAAAAAATATATAATCAAAGAATAATGATTTTTTATGATAACAAGAAATAAAGCTCTATTTTTTGTTTTCACATTAGTATTACTTTTAACAGTAAGTATTGGTGCAATTTCTGCAAGTGATGTTGGAAATGATACTGATTTATCTGTTAGTGGTAGTGATAATATTAATCTTTGTGATGCATCGTATGATACAACATCATATGATAATAAAGTAGTAAGTGATAATAAAAAATCAGTTACTAAAAGTGTGTCTAAAGATGTAATATCTGATAAAAAGATTGATACTACAAAAAATAGTAATATTAATACTAAACAAGAAGTAGTTAAAAAGGATATTAAAACTAGTAATAGTTTAAAACGTGAAGATAAAGCTTCATTCACTGATTTGAATACTCAAATTACATCATCTGATAATATAACTTTAAATAATGATTATGTAAGAGGTTCAGGTGAAGATGCTATAACAATTAATAAAACAATTATAATCAATGGTAATGGTCATACTTTTGATGCTAATCAAATGGATGGTACTTTTATTATTGGTTCAAATGCAGATGTAACTATTAGTAATGCAAAATTCACTAATTATAAAGCTGTAGGTAGTTCTACTACTAAAGCATCTGTTTATGTTGATGGAGGAAAATTAACATTAATCAATGTGACATTTGAAAATAATAATGGTTCATTTGGTTCTGTGTTACATGCATATGATGGTGTGACTAAAATTTATAATTCAACATTCAGAGGTCTTAACTATGGAAGTCAAGGTGCTATTCAACACTCTTATGGTACTTTAATAGTTGATGGTTCTGTGTTTAATGGTACAACATCAAATAATGGTGCTATTCAAATTAGGTATGGTAGTGCTATAGCAAATGTAACAAACACAACATTTGTTAATAACATGGCAAATAATTATGGTGGAGCTATAAATAATAAAGGAGATCTCTTTGTAGATAACTGTATCTTTGATAGTAATAGGGCAGGAACCAATGGTGGAGCCATAGCTCTTAGAGGTAGTAAAACTATTACAATTCAAAATTCTGTATTTAAATCTAACAAAGTAGAAGGTACAGCATCATCTAAAAGAGGAGGAGCTATCTGTGCAAATAATGGTTTTTTAATATTAAAAAACAATACAATGACAAATAATTATGCAGTTAATGGTTCCAATATCTTTGTATGGTATTCTAATACAGTTTACACCACATACATAAAATTTGATAAAGCAACAGCAGTTGAAGATGAAGTATTTAATGTAATTGCAAGAGTTACTGATGATATGGGAAATTCAATATCAAATCTTGATGTGAACTTCACAATCAATGGTAAAAACTACACAGCACCTCTAATTGAGGGTGTTGCTAATATAAGTATTAGTGATGCATTAGAGCCAGGTAATTATACAATTACTGGAAGCTATGCAGGAGCAGTAATAGAAAATATTACAGTAACAGAAGGTAATCTTGAAGTAGTAGCTGCTGATGTATTTAAATATAAAATGTTACAAGAAAAAATTGACACTGATACAACAGGAATTATAACACTTGAAAAAGATGTTAAAAGAGGAAGTATTGAAGATAAGGTAGTTGTAAATAAAACAATTACTATAGATGGTAATGGACTATTTGTTAATGCAAATAAAGGAAGAATCTTTGACATAACAAATGGTGCAACATTAACATTAAAAAATATGATAATATTCAAAACTATCTCTGGTGAAGGAGCAATAGCAAATATCACAGGTTCTTCACACTTAGTACTAAATAATGTGACTATAATTAACAACACAGGAGTAAGTACAAATAATAAACAGTCATCATTAATATATGTAGACCCAACAAGTACTCTTAATATAAATAACTCCATTATTGAAAATAACACTGGTGCAATAATAGGATTACAAGGTACTGGTGTAATTAACAATACAAAAGTATATAATATTACAGCAATGGGTGAAAATGATCAAGGATTTATAAATAATGAAGCTACAAAAACAAATTCCTTAACAATAGTAAATTCCATATTTGATAAAAATACTGGAAGACTTGGTGGAATTTATGGAGCAAGACAAAATGGTCAATTAATTATAAAAAATACCACATTTACAAACAACCTCTTAACTAGAGGTAGTGGAACTGTATATGCTGGTGGTACTACAGACATATCTAACTCCTCATTTATAAACAATGCAGCAAATGGTTATAGTAGTAGTGGAACAGCAATATATAATAAGGGTGCATTAGTAGTAAATAATAGTGTATTTATAAATAACACTCTACCAACTGGTAAAAAAGGTTCTATTATATATAATGACTATGGTGGAGATTGTAGTATAACATATTCCATACTCATTCCAGCAGGGGAAGGTTCAGCACTATATAATAACTATGAAACAATACCAACTGCAAACTATAATTGGTGGGGAACAAATACTAATCCTAAAAAATACTTAGATCATGGAAGTGATTATGATTATGATTTAGAGGAAGAAACAGAATATTCTGACTTTAAAGTAGATTACTGGGTAGTATTAGATACAAAACTCACACCATCAAGTGATATTCCATATGGTAGTACAATTACAATAACATCAACATTAAACACATACACTGATAATAATGGTGTTATTAAAAACTTAGATTCAAAACTACCTGATGGAGTAGTAGTAGATTACACTTCAAATAAGGGTGTATTTGATAAAACACAAACAACAATAGTTGATGGTACAACAACAAATGAATACACAGTTACATCACCAAGTGCACAAATAAACATAACACAAGCAACACAAACTAATACATTTAACATCAATGCTATAATGCCAACACCACAAAAATATGTAATAACAGAATCTAACTTCTATGATTACTTCAACAACGATGGTACAATAAAACTAGATAAAGTAGTATATGGTTCACAACTAGAATTCTCTGGAACATTAACAAAGAAACATATGATAATAAACCTACCATTAAATCTAACAAGTCATACAACACAAGCAGTATTTACAAATGCACATATAACAATACTTGCTGATGGAGAAGATACTAACATTACAAATCTCATAATAAACAATGATAACTATGAAGAAAATGTAATATTATTAAACACAACAAGAAACATAAACATTAAAAACAACACAATCACAGCAAAATCCACAGATAAAATACATACAATTGAATTAATAGATACAAACAAAACAAACATAGAAAACAATACAATAACAACAAATGGTCCATCAAATGTTATTAAATATGATGAATTCTATATGGGATATCCAGATACATCATCTATTAAACTATACAATTCAAATAATAACATAATTGTAAACAACAACATTAAAACCAAAGCAACATCCACTGATGGTAAAACATTCAATACAATTACAGGTGTTGAAGTATATGGTAATGTAATGAACTTTGATGAAGATATCACATCAAATAACAATCAAATAATAAATAACAACATAACAACAGAAGGAATGTCTGAAGTATATGGAGTATTTGTATCATCTAAAGTAAATAACAATACAATATCATACAATAATATAACAGGTAGTGCAGATAGATACACTGCAGGTATACAACTTGTAGGACCAGCAACATTAAATACCATATCATACAACAAAGTTAATGCAACAGCAAAGAATATAACATATGGTATCATTGTTACAACCAATGATATGGGTAAAGTAGAAGAAAATAACATAACAAACAACGATGTTCTAACAAAATCAAGTACATCTTATGCAATAGAATTATATGGTGCAAATAAAAACAATGTTAAATATAATAATTTAATAAATAATCAAGATGCACCAGACTATGCAATGGGTATTGGATTATATCAATCAAAAGAAAACAACATAACAGACAACAACATAAATCTCGTAGGATATGAAGTGGAAAAACCAGTATTGGGAGATCAAATAACACCAGAAAATGTTGGTATTAAATTAATGCAAAACTCAAACACAAACATAATCAAAAACAATGACATAACAAGTATATCTACAAATGTAAATAACTATGCTATAAACATCACAAAAAGCTCATCAAACACAGTAACACTAAACACACTAACAGCAACAACACGCCTTGGAGACTTAGCAGTAACAACAGATTCACAAAATACAATAGAAAATAACAAACCAGAAGTTATAATAACAAATGATAACTATGGTGATTATTTTGATGAAGATGGAAATATTAAAAACTTAAACAGTGGAATGACAATATATCTTTCAGGTGAATTTAAAAATAAGAACTTCATAATAGATAGAAAACTTAACATACTCTCATACACAACACAAGCAGTACTATACAATTCAACATTTGTATTTGTTGATGGTGCATCAGATAGTAGTCTTGAAAATGTTATAATAAACAACAATGACTATGATACATATGTAATTTCAATAAATGGTGCAAACAACATAACACTAAAAAACAACACAATAACACAAGAAAACACTGAAGGAGCAACACATGGAATACAACTTGAAAACTCAAAATACAACACAATACACAACAACACAATAAATATTAAGGGACTATCCTATGTAATACAATATGTAAACTATGTTGGTCATTCCAATACAACAGCAATACAAGGATATAATTCATGTCATAATACAATAACAGAAAATAAAATAAATGTAGTAGCAACTGGTCTTGGAGATGCATCTTCAATTACAGATACAATTATTGGTATTGAATTTATTGGAAATAGTATGGATTACTCTAATATAATAGAAGCTAAAAATAATACTATTGCTAGAAACACAATAACACTAGATGGACAAAGCTATGCATATGCAATTAAAGTAGCAGATAAGGCAGATAATACTAATATAACCTACAATGATATAAAATCTCATGCAAAAGGTAGTGCATATGGTGTTGACTTTGAAGGACCAGCACAATCAAGTTACATAACAAATAACAGAATAAACACAACAGCACAAGACTTCACATATGGTATATTAATACAATCCATAATGGGAAAAGTAAACATACTTACAATAGATTCTAACATAATAAACTGTACATCAAGCACAGGATATGCAATAGAATTATACAATGTAGGAAAACCAAAGATAATAAACAACAACCTAACAGTAACAGGTAACTTCTCAATGGGTATAGGAGCACGTAAAATAACAGATGGTTCAATATTAAACAACAACATAACAACAACTGGTAACTCTAGTGGAAGAAATGCATCATCAGTCGATGAAATAACACCAGAAAATGTTGGTATTAAATTAACATTTAAATCAGAGGATAATACAATACAAAACAACCATATAATAACAAGTGATGTGGCAGAAGGTATTAATGTATATACAATAATAGCTAATGATTCAACATCAAACATAATCACACATAACACATTATATTCCACAAATCTAGTTGGTAGTAAATCAGTAAATGCATCAAACAACACAGTACGTGAAAACCTACCAGCAACACCATCAAATATAACAATTGCTCTAACAACACCAATATCAGTAGAAGTAGGAGATACTGAAAATATAACAGTAAGATTCTATGATGAAGATGGTAATCTTGTAACATATGGTAAAGTAACATTTAAGTATGGTGATAAAGAAGAAACTATAGATGTAGTAAATGGAATGGCAACACTAGCATATGTGGGTGTTGCTCCAGGAATCCAAGTATTGGATATAAAATATATTGGTAACTCTGACTACAATGAAAAAACAGAACAAGTATCAATAAAAGTATATTCACCATCCACATACACTGGAATTGTATATGTATCAACAAATGGTGATGATAGTAATGATGGATCTGTTGATAGTCCAAAACTCACAATTAAAAAAGCAGTAGCACAAGCACTAAAAGAAGGTGGAAGTCATCAAATCATAGTATTAGATGGAAGATACTATGTGAATGATGTAATAATTAACTCCTACCTAAATATTACAGGACAAGGCAATGTAATCTTTGATGGAAGAGGTCTTGGACGTATATTTAACATAACAAATGGTGATGTAATAATTAAAAACATTATCTTCACAAATGGTAAATCAACAACAGGTGGAGCAATATACAACATAGCAAATCTAACACTAATAAATGATACATTCATAGATAACACAGCAAATACTGGTGGAGCAATAACCACTTCATCAATAACAATAATTAATTCCACATTCAAAAACAATCAAGCAACAAGTGGAAATGGTGGAGCAATTAATGCTCTATACAACTCAACACGTGTAGTAAATATTACAGGTAGTGTATTTGAAAATAATATAGCTTCAAGTAATGGTGGAGTATACTATGAAAGTACAGGTAATATGATTAATATTACAGACTCAGTATTTAGAAATAATACTGGAGTAAGTGGTGGAGTACTATACTTATCTACAAATTCAACTATTAAAAATACTACATTCACTGATAACAATTCAACATACTCCTCATACTCTTCATATGGTGGAGGAGCAATCTATGTAACAAGTAAAAAACTTATAGTAATTGACTCTGTATTTACAAATAACTATGCTAAAAATTATGGAGCAGCAATACTTGCAAATTCACCACTTGAATTATTAAACACTACCATATCAAATAATATTGATAAATCAGATGGAATAATCTATGCTAGAAATAATCTAACAATCATAAACTCAACAATAGCAAATAACACAGCAAATGGTGGAGTAATATATATCAGCGGATATTCAGCAGTATTTAACATGACAAACACCAACATTTATAATAACTCTGGAAAAGGTGGAGTAGCAATCTATGTATCATCTCTTAAAAACTTCACAATAGACAATTCAACATTTACAAATAACATAGCAAATAACTCACAAAGAATAGTCTACATATCATCATCCAGTACAATAGGAGTTATAAATAATTCCTTATTCAAAAACAACATTGGTAACTACACAGTATATGGTAACAATAAAATAAATATAACAAACACAGTATTTGAAAGTAACTCTGTTAATGGAAAACTATTATACAACATAAATGCAGCAAATAACACCTACACAAACAACTCACTACCTGTTACACTCACACAAACAATAACAACCAACAAAACAAAAGTAAATATAACAGTAAAACTCAGCACTGATAAAGTATACAATACAACAGTAAATAGGGGAACAATTACAATAACTGATAATGGCCGTGAAATTACAAAAATAGATGTAAATGATAGTGATATAAATTACATATACACAACCATAGCAGGAGAACATAACATTGAAGTAACATACACAGATGCATCAAATGACTTTAGCACAAAATCCATGAATAAAACCATTACAATAGATAAAATAAGCACAACAATAACATTAAATCCTATAAATCCAATTAAAGTATTGGAAAACATTACAATAAATGCAACACTTACAGATGATGAAGGTAATGGAATTAGTAATGAAAATATTATACTAAAAATCAATGGAAAAACAATAACAACACTACAAACAGATGAAAATGGTAATGTACTATACAACTACACAATCAAAAACATGGGATTACACAACATAAATCTAATATATCAAGGAAGCGATGTTTACATGGCAACAAATACAAGTACAGTAGTATATGCAGATAGTCTTAAAACATCAATTATCCTAGAAAAAATCACAACAAAATACAATGATACAACAACAATCACAGTTGGAGTTGTTGATGAACTTGGAAATAATGTAACCACAGGACGTGTAATACTTAAAATCAATGGTAAAACACTAAAAGATGCTGATGGAAACATAATATATGCTGATGTAGTAAATGGAAGTGCAAAATTCACAACAACACTTAATATGAAACCAAAAATATACACTGTAACAGCAATATATGGTGGACGTAACTACTATGAATCATCCATAAATAACACAACACTTTTAATTACAAAACGTGATGCAACAGTATCATTTGAAGACATACCACAAGCAATGGCAGGAAAAGAAGTAATAATAAAAGTAAAAGTAGTTGATGATGATGTGGATACCTTAGTAAACACAGGACGTGTAATACTTAAAATCAATGGTAAAACATTAAAAGACACAACTGGAAACATAATATTTACAGATGTAGTAAATGGAATTGCAACAGTTAAATACACCATACCAAGTAATTTCAAAGCAAAATCATACACTTTAACAGCAGTATTCTCTGATAACTATTATAACAGAGTAGATGTAACTTCTAAATTTGATGTTATAACACAAACAAAATCATTAAGTACACTTCGAATTGATACAAGTATAATAACTGATGCAAAACCTATTCAATCAAATAATTCAAAAACAACAATACAAAACAATTACATACTACCAAAAGCTGTGAAAGTATAGGTGAAAATATTCACCTACTTTTTTTCTTTTTTATGAAAACTAGTTTTTATTTAAGTCAATAATTTCATCTAATTTATCTTCAGATATAGCTAGAATACTACTTATATCCTCTTTCTCATAGACATTACTTTCTAAGTTTTTAGATATCTCTAGTGTGTTAATAACAGTATCTATACATGCATTTGTAACATTTTCTTCCATTTGTTTATAATCAGTATTTTCATCTACTGACATTTTCTTTAGATGATTAATTGAATTTTCATATACTTTTATTAGAGAGGATACATTATATTTTTCAAGAATTTCATATATTTTTTCTACATTGAATTTTTCCAAGATTTCTATATATAATTTAAGTATGTAAATTACTTGATCTTTGGTGTAGTGTTCTATTTTATTTTTATTTTCATATAATCCAATACCAGTTTCTATTTTATAATTTAGTTGAAAATCATTAGTAGAGTTATCTGTACTAGTTTCTATTGGTTTTTCTGATTCTTTTTCTATTTTCTTCTCAATTTTAGTTTTTTGATGATTTAATAATAGTTCTTCAAAGATGTTATAGTGTAGTAATGTGATTTGTGTCATGTTTTTTTGTGTTTTAATATTTATTATTTTAAAACAGTTTATTATTCCTAATGTGAATATTTTCATATCTTGATATACACATGCTAGGTTTTCTTTAGGTATTTCTTGAAATTCCTTTGAATAAATCAAATAACGAGTATTTTTTAGGGGCTTTGTTAAGGCATCTGTTAGATATATTTCTGTTGGTTGGTATAATTTCTGATGTATTTTATAGTTATTAATTACATCCTTATTTAGATTCACATCATAAATAAATTTTTTATAATATCCTCTATTTAAATTATCTTTTAATTCTTTCTGCTGATTTTTCTCAAGTTGAGTATAATCTATCATTTGTGTTATTTCAAATAATTCCTTCTCAGCAGTAAAGATTTCCTTTGCATTTATAATTTTATTATCTGTATTTTGCATATTATAACCACTCTAAAAAAAATGTTCACTACAATTTAATTATGTTCTTTATTATAGTTAATTACTTAACTT
>NZ_MAIF01000023.1:0-8587 GCF_001729395.1 Methanosphaera sp. A6
ACATATTATAGCTATATATTAGTAGTTATCATATAGTAATTAGAAGATGAAACTTATGACAGAAACATTAGAAAATATTTTAAAAGCTAATAAAAAGTATTCAGAAAAAATTAAAAATCAAAAAAAAACTACCACATAATGCGAAATTTGCAATAGTAACATGTATGGATGAAAGAATTGATCCTGTACAATTTGCTGGACTTAGAAATAATGCACATGTAATACGTAATGCTGGTGGAAGAGTAACTGATGATGTTATTAGATCACTTATAATTTCACATAAATTACTTGGAACACAGGAATGGTATGTAATACAACATACAGATTGTGGAGGAATGACATTTACAAATAATGAAATCACAGAACTTCTATCAGAAAGTCTTGAATCTGCAGAATACGGAGAAAATGGGTGGTATAATCCAAGTAAAGAAGGAGGATCTGCAGAGGGACAATATATTAATTTTTATCCAATAGATAATATTGAAAAAACAGTAACTGATGATGTTACACGTCTTAAAAATCATCCATTGGTACCATCTAATATTCCAATATATGGATACATATATGATGTTGAAAGTGGGGAATTAATAAAAGTTGACAAGGCCTGTTCCATAGGTACCTCTTGTGAATAGATTCATCTATATTCTTTTTTATTTTTTTATGAGTGGTAAAAACTATTTTTTTATATAAAAATTACTACTAATATAACATAACATATTTAAATAAGGTTATATATAAATTATATTATTATTCTTAAGTTTACTTATCTAGATTTTATGTATTTTTCATAATTTCATTCCTTGCACTTAAGAAGAATATTCTATATTTTTTAGAGGATTAGATATTTTTGAGTAGAAGAAAACGACCTAATTGGATAAACACTATAGCACTCGAGAGGATGCAGATACTGTTTGAACAAGCAGAGAAGGAATTTTCAAAACACCCAGAACGATCTGATCGATATGTTAAGTTAACTCGTAATATCTCTACTAAATATAATATACCATTACCTAATTATTGGCGAGGAAGGTTTTGTAAAAATTGTAATAAATTCCTTAAACCAGGGTCTAACTTAAGAGTAAGACTTTCTAACAACACTATTTCTAGAAAATGTCTAGAATGTGGTGATTTAAAGAAGGTTCCTTACACTAAAAAAAACTAGGGTTATATAATAAATAAATGGAGTAATGATTAATTTGAGCAAAGTCCAGAGTAGAAAAGAGATAATGAGAAATTCTTTAAATGCTATTGAAATTAATATTGGTAAAAATGGTATTAATGACAATGTAATTGAAGAAATAAAACGTCAATTAAAAGCTGGAGAAATTGTTAAAGTAAGATTTTCTAGAAATATTGCTTCTAATAAGGACGAATTCCTAGAAACTATTGTTACTAAAACAAAATCTAAGTTAATTGATGTTCGTGGTAATGTAGCTGTATTATATAAGAGAAAGTAATCTCTAAAAGTATAGGTAAAAACTAAAACATTATAATTTAATAGGAGGCAAATTAAACCATGACAACAGCATTTGATGTACCTGCTGAAAGTTTAATTAGCGCAGTAAGTAAAGAATTAAAAGAAAATGATAAAATAAACACACCAACATGGGCAATGTTTGTTAAAACAGGAGTTCATAAAGAACGCAGACCTGAAAACCCTGATTGGTGGTATGTAAGAACAGCAGCTCTTTTAAGAAGAGTATATGTAGATGGTCCAGTTGGAATTAGTAGATTACAAACTAAATATGGTGGCAACAAAGATAGAGGAACTAGTCCTGAAAAATTCAAAAGAGGTAGTGGATCTATTATCAGACATGCATTACAACAATTAGAAGCTGCTGGATATGTTCAACAATCTGAAGAAGGAAGAACTGTAACACCTGCAGGACAATCCTACTTAGATAATAAAGCAGCAGAAATAATTAAAGATATTCCAGAATTATCAAAATACTAAATTAGTAAGTTGTTAATGATATGGAAATTAAAGGAGTTGTACTAAATGAGTGATCTTGACGAAATTAGACGTAGAAGAATGGAACAATTAAAACAACAGCAACTTGCAGCACAACAGCAACAAGGAGCTAGTTTAGAACAGATGCAACAAGAAGAACAGGCAAGGCAACAATTTGAAAATCAGAAAAAGAATGCTTTAAGGCAAATATTAACACCTGAGGCACGTCAGAGACTCGCAAACTTAAGATTAACTAAAGCAGAACTTGTAAATGCTATTGAAATGCAATTAATTCAAATGGCACAAGCTAAACGTTTACAAATTCCTGTTACCGATGCAACACTCAAACAAATCTTAAGAGAAACAACTAGTAATAAACGTGAAATTCATATCACACGAAAGTAGAATTTTAATATAATATATGATGTATTCTTATGAAAGCAGCTGTATTATATAGTGGTGGTAAAGATAGTTCATTAATGGCTGTTATATTAGACAGACTTGGATATGATGTAGAATTAATTACAATTAATTTTGGTATTTTTAATTCAAGTATTCCTGCACAAGAATCTGCTAAGAGTTTAGGTTTTAAACATAAAGTTTTAAATCTTGATAAAACAATTCTAACAGATGCAGTGGATATGATTATTAGAGATAATTTTCCAAATAATGGTATTAATCATATACACCATATGGTTCTTGAACATTTAGCTGATGAATATCAGGTAATTGCTGATGGAACAAGAAGAGAGGATAGAATTCCTAAACTTAAATTTTCTGAAATTCAAAGTTTAGAGGATCGTAAAGGTATTCAATATCTTAATTTAACAGGTATTGGATATAAAACCATAAATGATACTAGTGATAGATTATTTACTCTTCAAAAATCAGAAAGTAACATACATAATAGTTCTGATTATGAAATGGAAATTCGAGTCTTACTTAAAGAGAAGGGATATGACACTAATGAAATTTTTCCACAACATATTCAATCAAGAGTTATAGGATGGAAGGAAAATGAGTAGAAATAAAGATTTACCTAAAAAATTAAGATTAGCTAAAAAAACTAAACAAAACAGAAGAGTTCCTATCTTTGCTATGATGAAAACAAATAGAAAATTAAGAACTCATCCACAAGCTAGACAATGGAGTAGAAGTAAAATAAAAGTATAGGCTTATGGCTTTATAATTTTTATTTTATAAAATAAACGTATAGGAGTATAATAGAATGGAAAGAATTTACACAATTCCTCTAAGGGATGTTAAAAGAGTACCTAGAACAAAAAGGTCACCAAAAGCAATGAAATACATTAGAGAATTCATTCAAAAACACATGAAAGCAGAAGACGTTATCATTGATCAAGCTATTAACGAAAAAGTATGGGAAAGAGGACGAGAAAAAATCCCATCAAAAATTAAAGTTAAAGCTGTTGAAGATGATAAAACAGTAACAGTAACATTAGTAGATGAATAAATAATTTTTTTACTAAATGCTAACTATGAGATTATTATGTTATCTATCTCTTTATCATAAAATACGAGTTACTAAAGATTTAGATAATAATGTATACATGTAACAGAGAACTTAATCACTTCTCTACCTACTTAAATATAATCTAAAATATTTTAGAGATGGGTATTTTGATTATATTGATACATATTTAATAAAAAAAATAATAGTACACAGATGGAGTAATAAAAATGATACAAAAATTTGATATTGATGGAAATCCTAATTTAGGTGTTTCTATTTTGGCAAAGGATAATGTTGCTATAGTTTCACCAGGACTCCAAGATTCATACTTAAAAAGTATTAAGGAAACATTAAATGTACCAATAATTAAAACACCAATCTGTGGTAGTAATCTAGCAGGAGCATTAATGGCTGGAAATTCTAACGGTCTACTTATATCACCATATGTCTTTTCACATGAATTAGATGTATTACGTGAACATGATATTAATGTTGAAATTATGCCTGATAAATTAACTGCAATAGGTAATATTATTGTAGCTAATGATAATGGAGCACTAGTAAATCCAAGTTTATCTGATGAAGCTAAAAGAATTATTAAAAATACTCTTGAAGTAGAAGTTGTTGAAACTTCTATAGCTGGTTTAGATATTGTGGGTTCATTAGTTGCAGCTACCAATAGAGGCGCATTAGTACATCCAGATGCATCAGAAGAGGAATTAGATTTAGTTGAAGATGTATTAGGTGTACCTGCAGAAATCGGTACAGTTAACCGTGGAGTTAAACTCGTAGGAGCATGTATCATTGCAAATTCTAATGGAGTCATTGTAGGAAATAAAACTACAGGACCCGAACTAGCAAGGATTGATCAAGTATTTAATTTATTTGAGGGATCATTATGAAAACAAAAATATATAGAGTAAAAGGAAAATTATTAGATATAGATAAAACTAAACCATTTACACGTGAATTAAAAGGGACCAAAGAAGCAGATGTAGAAGAAAAATTATATTCTGAATTTGGTAGTAAACACAGATTAAACAGAAATCAAATAATCTTTGATGAAATTTCTGAAATAACAGCAGATGAAGTAACTGACCCTGTTGTACAAAATTTAATTTAAATGTGCCGTTGTAGACCATTAATTGAAAATGGAGAGTATTTCTTATGGAAGATAGACAAAAATTAGAACAAATGGTCACTGAAATTAACCAATTACAACAACAAGGTGAAACAATAACCCAACAAATTGAACAGTTAAATCAGTCACTTGCTGATATTACAACTGCTCAAGAAGCTGTTAAGGGTATTAAAAATGCTACAGGTAAACAAACTTTAGTTCCTATAGGAGCTGGATGTTTTATTGAAACAGAACTTAAATCTGAAGATATCATAGTAGGAGTAGGTTCTGATGTTGCAATAAAAAGATCACGTGAAGAAACTGAAAAAACTCTTCAAACTGATAAAGAAGAAGTACAAAAATTAATCGGTTCATTAACTGAACAATTACAAAAAATTAATGAATATATTGCACAAAAAAGACCTGAAGCAGAAAGATTAATGAAAGAAACAGGAGTACAATAGGTACTCTAAGTTTTAACTTCTTTTTTTTAAATAACCATCAAATATAAAACTATTTTTCATGGATTTTAATAATAAAATTGATTATCCACAATATTTCGATTCTCATATTAATTGATTTAATAAAGTATTATTAGTTATAAAAGTAATATATTTAATTAATAGATATTATTATATTTTTTAAAAATATAATGGATGTGAGGAGCTTGTTTGATTTTATAAGAAAACGAATAAATAAGACTATTAAAGATGCATCAGATGCTATACCAGAAGAAGAAATGGAAACTAATGAAACAGATACTGAAATTGAAGAAAAAAATGATGTATCTACTGGAGAAAAAGAAATTACTACGGATACAGAAGTATCTGATGATAATTCAAAGAATATGGAAGAATCTGAAGAAGATGATAAAGAATCAGACGATGATAAAGAAGAAAATAAGGGAATGTTTAGCTTTTTTAGAAGAAATAATGATTCTGACAATGATGATGAGTCTAAATCATCTGATGAAAAACCATCTGAGGATATAGTTGGTGATAATCAAGTTAATAAAGGGGAAATTGTCGAATCAGGTGATGCTGATAAATCAAAAGATAATGATAAAGAAGAAAATAAGGGAATGTTTAGTTTCTTTAGAAGAAATAATGATTCTGACAATGATGATGAGTCTAAATCATCTGATGAAAAATCTTCTGATAATATAAATGATAATAATCAAGTTGATAAAGAGAATGTTGAATCTATAGAAATGGACGAAAAATCTGAAGAAGAATCTGAATCTGTAGAAAAATCCAAAGAAACTTTAGATACAGAAGACGTTTTAGTAGAAAATCCACCAGATAATATTGAAAATAATGAAGATAAAAAAGAAGATAAAGGTCGTTTTGGATTTTTCAGTAGAAATAAAAATAAAGAAGCATCTAGCAATCAAAAAGATGAAAAAGAAGAAGATAAGTCTGATGATGATTCTGGAAGATTCTCATTCATCACTAAAAAAACAATAAAAGAAGAAGATATTGAAGATATTCTTGAAGAGTTAGAATTTTCATTAATTGAGGGTGATGTTGCATTTGATGTTGCAGAAAGAATAGTTGAATCTGTAAAAGAAGATTTAATTGGTAAAAAAATTAAACGTCGAGGAGATATGGAACTATTCACAACTAATGCTCTTAAAAAAGCAATTACAGAAATTATTGACAATGGATATTATGATTTATTAGGTGATATTGAAAAATCAAAAGAAAAAGGTGAACCATATAAAATAATGTTTGTTGGTATTAATGGTACTGGTAAAACAACAACAATTGCAAAAATTGCAACATATCTTGAAAAACATGGATATTCATCAGTATTTGGTGCATCAGATACATTCAGAGCAGGAGCTATTGAACAATTAGAACATCATGCAAATAACTTAAATCTAAAAATTATTAAACATGAACGTAATTCTGATCCTGCAGCTGTAGCATTCGATGCTGTAGAACATGCAAAAGCTTCGGGTAAAGATGTTGTACTTATAGATACTTCTGGACGTATGCAAACAAATGCTAATTTAATGGATGAAATGAAAAAAATCAAACGTGTATCACAACCTGACATAGTAATCTATGTGGGTGATGCTCTAATGGGTAATGATGCTACAGAACAAGCATCTAAATTTAATGAAGTTATTGATATTGATGGTATTATTTTAACAAAAGCAGATGCTGATGCAAAAGGTGGTGCAGCAATATCAATTGGTCATGTAATTCATAAACCAATATTATTTATTGGTACAGGTCAATCATATGATGATCTTATGGAATTTGAACCTGAATGGATGATAAATCAAATATTTAATGAGGAAGCAGAAGCTTAACTCTTTAATTTCTTTTTTTTATAATTAGTTTAGAAAAAGTATATTTGGGGGAGAAAATTGAATTAGTTGGAAAAATAATTTATTTTTTTGTTCCACCATACACTGCATTAGAATAATATTTCCATAATACATCTATTTCTTTAAATCCAACTTCTTCAAGTAATTTAATATGTTCCATTAAGGTTATGGGTACATCATTATTGTTTCTATTTTTCTTAAATGTCTCAATATCTTCATCTGTACAGCCATTTTCTTTCATATATTTAGAGGTCATTCTTTCATTAAGAATTATATTATAATCACTATTTGCTTTTATAACATCAGCATTGTAGAAGACTCCTCCTTCATATAATGAATCATAGATATGTTGATACATATCTTTTTTTGCTTGATTATTTGGTATATGATGTAGTGCAAGGGAGGATATAATTGCATCGTATTTATCAATAATATCAATTATAGTAAAGTCTCCTATTACATATTCAATATTATCATAATCTGATAATTTTTCCTTTGCAATTTCTATCATTTTCTCTGATAAGTCAAAACATGTAACTTTTCCATTTGGAAATCTTTCTAATACTTTTTTTGTAATGTTACCTGTTCCACATCCAAGATCAAGAATTCTTGGACTTTCATTATCAGGTATTGCATTGATTAGTGCTTCAATCATTTGATTATAATTTACTAAGTTTTTTTCAATTGTTGCATCATAATTTTCTGCTACTTCATTAAAATGTTGTTTTAAGTCTGCCATTTTTTTATTTTCCTCTTTTTATTTATATTAATTCATAATGTGATTTTGAATCTATTGCTAAGACAAGTACTACCCCAATTATTCCAATTATTAAACATATAATTAATGATTCTGGTGGTACTGTTACAATTTGAGTCATTGGTACACGTAGTGATCCTAACATTATACCAATTAGTGCTGCTACAGTTTCTTGTTTATGATGTTCAAGTAAATACTTTATTACTCTACTCATACCCATAAATCCTAATCCTGCACCTACAATAAACACAATAATATCACTTATTGCAAATTTATGTAATGCATTGATCATGTATTCATACTGTCCAAGTAGTAATAGAAGTGATGAACCAGATATTCCAGGTAGTAACATTGCACATATAGCTATAAATCCTGATATAAAAAGGATTGGCAGTGAATGTGCTGCTTGTATTGGATTTAATCCTACAAAGATATAACCAAGTATTGCAAAGATAACTGTTATTAAAATTGCTTTTATATTAAATGCATCTAATTGTTTGTATAATATGACTATGGATGCTAGAATTAATCCAGCAAAGAAGGAGTATGTAAATCCACCATAATTATTTAAAAGAAATGTGATAATTCCTGCCATTATAATCATAGCTAGTGCTATACCACAACATAGGGGTATGAAGAATTCAAAATCTACTTCTTCAAGTAATTGTTCCTTAAAACCATTTAAATCTCCTTTTAATAGTGGTTTTAAAAACATTAGTTTTATATTACTTATTGATCCAATTAACCTATCATATATTCCTGTTATAAGAGCTATTGTACCTCCAGATATTCCAGGCATAATATCAGACACGCCCATTAACAATCCTCTAAGAAAGATTGCTAAGATGTTATTTGAATTAACCATATTTTTTTTACTCCATTATTACCTTCTCATAATTTTATTGTTTAAATATTTGAAAAAGATAATATTTATAATTAAATAAGAA
>NZ_MAIF01000024.1:0-3866 GCF_001729395.1 Methanosphaera sp. A6
TCTAATTTTGATGCATACGATATTGCTATAGAAATGGCTAAAGCTGTAGGTCTTACAAGAGCAGGTGTAATTGAAACTACATATAGAGAAGAAACTGAAACAGATTTATTCGGAGAACAAGCAGTTCTTTGTGGTGGATTAACTGGACTTATACAAGCAGGATTTGAAACCCTTGTAGAAGCTGGATACAAACCTGAAATGGCTTACTTCGAAACATGTCACGAAATGAAACTTATCGTTGATTTAATCTATGAAAAAGGATTTGGAAATATGTGGCATGATGTAAGTAACACTGCAGAATTTGGTGGACTTACAAGAAGAGACAGAGTTATCACAGAAGAATCTAAAGAAAATATGAAAAAGATTTTAAGAGAAATTCAAGATGGTACATTCGCAACAGAATTTGCAGTAGATGCAGATACATCCTATCCTAAACTTTTAACACAAAGAAGATTAGAAGGCGAAAAACAAATAGAAAAAGTTGGTAAAAACTTAAGAATTGCTTGCGGATTACAAAAAGAAGAATAAGGTTTTAAACCTTCTTCTTTAATATTTTTTTATAACCTCCAAAGAAAAAAACTATTTTTTTATTTAGTTAATACACTTATTTTTAGAATTATAAAGGAGTAATTTAAATGAAATACTATATGGGTATGGATCATGGAACAACAGCAATTTCTTTTGAAATTATTGATGAAAATAAAGAAGAAGTTTCTTATTTTAAATTAAATAGAGATAAATTATCTAAAAAGGAAATATTCTTCAAAGATATTATAAATGATAAAATTGATATTAAAAAAGTAAAATTACTTGCTATGACATATGCTATGGGTGATGGAATATCTAAAATTACACCAATAGATCTTGTTAAAGATAGGGGAATTCAGTCAATAAATGGTGCTGGAAAAGTTACTGGTGGAGGAACTACTGTTTATGAAGATATTATGGAGTTAAATATACCATCAGTACTTATACCTGGATTACATAGTGGATGTGAATTCTTAGATGATCGTTTTAGAGCTAGTTATTCACATTGTGGAAGTCCTGAAAAGGTAAGTTTATCATATTATGCCTATCTTAAAACTGGTTTTAAAAATATGATTATTGCAGATATTAGTTCTAATACTGTGTGTATTCTTGTGGAAGATGGTAAAATAAAAGGTGCCATGGATGCTTGTGTTGGTGCTATGGGTTTTATTCATGGACCACTTGATCTTGACATGATACGTGATATTGATTCTGGAAAAAAAACTGCAAATGAAGCTTTTTCACATGCTGGTATTTCAAAAATTGCTTGTGTTGATTCTCAAATTAACAATGTAAAGGATGATATCCTAGAAAAAGCTCTTCATAACGACAAAAAAGGTCTTCTTGCAATACGTAGTCTTGTTATGAGTGTTATTATGGAAATTTATGGTTTGTATGGTATTATGGAAAATAAGATTGATGGTATTGTTCTTACAGGTTCTGGTGGATGTATGACAAGTCCCATTAATATTAGTGGAATGATTAAAGAAAAAATAGAAAGAATCTGTCCAGTTTATGTTTTAGGTAGTGATAGTGGAGCTATAGGTAGTAGTTACATTGCTTATGATATAGAAAAAAATAAAGTAGATAAAATAATGGGAATTGATGTAATATATGAATAATTAATCTAACCATTTGGATATATTTACTTGTGCATCCATATCTATTGAAATTGGTGTTACTGCAGGTTGATTTAAAATATGTAATGTATGTACATCTGTTCCTTCAATACCATCATCAATTAAATCGCCTACAATCCAATAATATGGATGTCCATATGGATCTATTCTTTTTTCAACATCAGTTGAAAACATTCTATCTGCAAAGTTAGACTGTATAATTTCATCAGAATCAGGGTTTGCAGGTATATTTAAATTTAAAATATCCACTCCTTCAGGCATGCCATGTTTTATTACTTTTTTTGCTAGTTTATTAACTATTGATTCTGCATGAGAGTAATCTATAAAATTAACACCTGTTCTAAATTTTAAATCTTCCCTATTTACTTGTAATGATACTGCAATTGCAGGAATTCCAAATGAAGCCGCTTCAAAAGTTGCTCCAAGAGTTCCAGATGTGGTAATTGATCTAGATAAATTTTCACCAATATTCATACCAGAAATAATTAGATCAGGTTTTTTATCCATGATGCTTTTTACAGCAAGAATAACACAATCTGTTGGAGTTCCTGTAACAGCATATCCATATGTTTTATCACTTAATTCTGTTTTAATTGCTCTTAATGGTTTCATTAATGTTATTGCATGACCTACACCACTTTGTTGAGTTAATGGTGCTACCAATGTTGTTTGTCCAAGATCTTCTACAGAGTTTCTTGCAGCAATAATTCCATTAGATGTTAAGCCATCGTCATTTGTTATTAAGATATTCATATTATATATGTATGTTAAACTCATTAATAATTATTTTAAAAATAATAGTTAAATTATAATAGATGAATTAATAAAACATAAATCAATAGTAATGTTATCCACATATATTTGACTATAGAATAATAAACAATCTTAAATGCAAAGAGGGAGAAACTTGGAAAAAGAACGATTAGTGAATTTTATTGCTACTATTATGGAAGATAGTGGTTTTAAAATTAAAAAGAACTATAAAATATCTGATCAAATTATTGATATATATGGTCTTCTTGAAACATCAGTTGGCGATGTTGGTGTTGTAGTTGCTTGTAAAAACTATGAAGAACCATGGAAAATCGGATTAGATGTATTAAAAGAAATGGAATTTGCAAAAAAAGCTACCCATGCTTCAAAAATTATCATATTTACTACAAGTAGCTATACTCATGGTGCTGCTCTTTATGCTCAAAAACGGAATATAAAATTAATTGATAGGAAAGGTTTAATAAAAATAGCTAAAAACTATGCTAAAAAACGTACAATTGTAACAGAACCTACTGTAGATGAAGATGATTATGATCCATACGACTATTATGAACCAGGAAAAGTTAAACCAGCTAGCTTAAATCCACATCAAAATAATAAACGTTCATTATTTTCAAAAAGAAAACATGAAAATACTAGAAATACTTATTATAGAAGTAGTAACAATAGAAATTATTTAAATAATGGGCGAAATTATTTAAATCAGGGAAGTAGTACTATTAGAAATAAATTCTCTGTTGATACTTCAAGTGCATTAAGTTTCTTTAGTGAACATACAATTGTTTATATGCTATTGTTAATTGTTATCTCAACAATCATATCATATATTTTAACTAATCTTACTGCTGGACCATACACTGGAATTGGTAAAATAGCAACAAATGCCATAGTATGTTATTGTGGTTTATTATTGATAAACAAAAACTTGTCTGATGTTTTATTTAAGGGAAGTATTATTTTCTTCATATCAATAATAATATCAATTGTAATGTTAACAGTATAAAAAAAATAAAAGCTTTCTCCTACAACTTTTTTTTAATTTTTTTAGATTAAATACAAATATCTGAAAATTAGTTTAATTAATGGAGTATATGACGTATATTCCAATTTTAATTAATATCCTAAAATAGAATATATTATATAATAGAATTAATTTTTTCTAAAAATAGTTATTATAATTAAATAAATGGGCCGGAGGAGATTTGAACTCCTGATCCCCTCCTTGTAAGGGAGGTATCATACCCCTAGACCACCAGCCCAATAAATAAAATAGTTTTTAGTAGTCCTCTTTAAGGCACTATTACTTAGTATATTGAAAGTAATATATAAATGTTTTGGTTATGAGTGGCTTTCCAGTTGTCTGGTCTTGATTTTTGAATATTTTTTTTTCTTTTGTATTTTTAAATTTTTTCTTCATTTCAGTTG
>NZ_MAIF01000025.1:0-6273 GCF_001729395.1 Methanosphaera sp. A6
AAGATTAATATGTAATTATAATTATATTATTAATAAATGAATAAAAGAATTATTTTTTACTAAAACAATTTTACATATTATAATAAATAATTTTGGAGATTTACTATGAAATTCAGTTTAGAACTACTTCCTAATGAACCAATTAAAGATATTCTAGAATTAATTAAATTAGCTGAAAATATTGGTTTTGAAAATGTATGGATAACTGATCATTATAATAATAGGGATGTTTTTGAAGTATTATCAATTGCAGCATATGAAACAAGTACAATAAAAATGGGGTCTGGTGTTTCTAATCCATATGTACGTAATCCAGTGACAATTGCAGCAGCTTCAACAACCTTGGATGAAATATCAAATGGACGTGCATTGTTAGGTGTTGGACCTGGTGACAAGGCTACAATGGAAACTTTAAATTTAAAATGGAATAAACCACTTAAAACAGTTAAAGAAGCAATTCAATCGATTAGATTACTTACAAATGGTGGAAAAATAGAGCATGGTGCATGTCTTAATGGAACATCAAAAATACAAGATTCAATACCTATATATATGGCAGCACAAGGTCCTAAAATGCTTGAAGCTTCGGGAGAAGTTGCTGATGGAACATTAATCAATGCTTCTAATCCTAAAGATTTTGAAATAGCAATTCCTTTAATAAATAAGGGTCTTTCCAAATCATCAATTTCTCAATCAAAATTTAATTATGCTGCATATACATCATGTAGTATAGATAATAATATACAACAAGCCTATTCTCAGTCAAAAATAGTTGTAGCTTTTATTATTGGTGGAGCACCAGATATAGTTCTAAATCGTCATAATATTCCAATTGAAGCTGCACATAAAATAAGAAGTTGTCTTGGAAAGTATGATTTTAAAGGAGCATCAAATTTAATTACTGAAGATATGATTCATGCATTCTGTGTATGTGGTACACCAGAGGATATAACAAATAAAATAGAACTTCTTCAAAATATTGGTGTTAATGAATTTGTTGTAGGTTCACCAATAGGAAAGGATAGAATTAAATCATTAAAATTATTAAAGGATATTATTAATTCATTTAATTAAGGGATTGGTGTTATGCAAGTACAAGTTATAAATAAACAAATAAGAGAACATTCTATTGAGAATATAATCAATAAAAGAGATAGAAAAAAGGATAAAAAACCATTACAGGCATATGCTGCAAGTTGGGCAAATAAGGATAGGTTATATGATAGTGTAGGATATACTATTTTTATAGTACTTCCAACTAGTGGTTGTCAATGGGCTACAGAAAGTGGTGGATGTACAATGTGTAGTTATATTGCAGATTCACCATTATGTGAAATTTCAGATGAAAATCTAATTGAAATATTTGATAATGAATGGAAAAAACAATTAGAAAAAACTGATATTACATCCCATGAAAATGTTGCTATAAAATTGTTTGTATCTGGAAGTTTTCTAAATAAAAATGAAGTGGATGTTAAAGTTCAAGAACACATATTTAATGTATTTAGTAAATATGATAATATAAAAGAAGTAATAGTTGAATCAAAACCTGAATACATAGATGAAGATTCACTTAAATGGTTAGCTAGTATAATACCAGATAAAATATTTGAAATTGGTATAGGTCTTGAAACATCAAATGAAGATACTCGCCTAAATAAAATAAATAAGGGAATAACAAACAAGTCATTTGAAAGAGCTGTGGACACAATAAATTCCATAGATGAATATGATATTAGAGCAAAAGCATACCTGCTTGTAAAACCAATACTTCTCTCAGAAAAAGATGCACTAGAAGAATCAATAGAATCAGCATATTATGCAAAGAAAGTGGGAGTAAAACGTTTAGCATACTGTCCATCAACAGTGCATGGTGGAACATTAATGGACTATTTATGGAAGAGAGGATCATACAATCCTCCATGGATATGGACTACAATAGAAATAATAAAAGAAGTACGAAAAAATGTGGATATACCTATGATTATGGATACTGCAGGTTTTGGTACGAGAAGAGGACCATTTAATTGTAAAAAATGCAATGCAAAACTAAAAAGTTTAATAATAAAGTCTAACTTAGAACAAGAAATACCACAAGAATTGGAAGAATTTTCCTGTGAATGTAAAAATAAGTGGTATGCTGATTTAGAATTTTCTAAAATATTAAATACAACTACAAATCCAAAATCATAAAAAAAGAAGTAGTAGGTTTTATCCTAATATTTCTTTAATATCTTCCTCTGGTGTTGAAATTAATTTAAGATTGAAGTTTTCAACTAAAACACCAAGTATTGTTTCATCAACCCATGCAGGAAGTATAGGGCCAATATGTATATTTTGAAGACCTAATGCAAGTAAACTCCAAAGAATAGACACTGCTTTTTGTTCCATCCAACTTAATACAAATGTTACAGGTAAATCATTTAATCCCATATCAAATACTTCTGTTAATGCAAGTAATATTTCAGCACCTACTATAGCATCATTACATTGTCCTAAATCAATAAGTCTTGGAATTCCATCTATATCTCCAAGATCTAAATCATTAAATCTGTATTTTCCACATCCAACACATAATATTACTGTATCTTCAGGTAATTGTTTTACAAATTCTCTATAATATTCCATTTCAGATTTATATGGAACATCACATCCACCCATTACAAAGAATTGTTTGATTTTTCCACTAAGAACAGCTTCTTTAATGTTATCAGCAAGAGATAAAACTGTTGTTTTTCCAAATCCTGTGGTAAGTGTTGTTTTTTCTTCATCTTCTAATTCTGGTAATTCTAATGCTTGTTTTATTACATCACTAAAGTCAAAATCATCGATGTGTGGAGTATTTGGTAATTGTTCAATACCTGTTGTATATATACGATTAGCATATTCATCTGCAGGAATTAATCCACAATTTGTTGTTACAATTATAGGAATGTTGTATTTACTGAAGATTTCTTTTTGATCATACCATGGACCACCAAGTTGACCTTTTAGATGTTTGTATTTTCTAAGTTTAGGATATGCATGTCCTATTAACATTTCACTATGTGTGTATACATTAATTCCTTTACCTTCTGTTTGTTTTAATACTTCTTCAAGTACCTTAAGATCATGTCCAGTTACAAGAATTCCATGTCCTTTCTGTGCACCAACAAGTACTTCTGCAACTTCAGGTTCTCCATAATTTTCTATATGTGCTTGTTTAAGTCCACTCATAGCTTTTATATTTATATTTCCAGATTCTATTGCTAAATCAATACAACTTGGAATATCGAAGTTTACATTGGTTAATGTTGAATATAATCCTTTTTCTAAAAAAGCATTTATTTCTTCATCAGTAACTCCAAATTCTCTCATTTGGTAAGCATATGCAGATATTCCTTTTAATGAGAAGATAAGATTATCTTGTAATCGGGCAAGTGTTTCATTTTTTCCACATACACCTGATATTGTACATCCTTCTCCGTTTGCTGCTTGAGAACATTGATAACAAAACATATTATTATTCATATTTTCACCTATTATCTTTTTATTTAATTTGTTAGTTTTAAAATACATATAATAATTTGTAACTTTCTAAGTGAAAAAAACAGTATCTTTATATTAATATAAAAAATTAATATTAAGTATAGGTAGTAAATATGAAATCAACAAAAGATATATTGAAACAATTAGGATTAACAGATTATGAATCAAAGGTTTATATTGCACTTGTATCTTTAATAACAGCAAAGGCTGGAGAATTAAGTCAAAAATCAAAAGTTCCCAGATCAAAGATATACTCAGTACTTGAAAGTTTAGAAAAAAAAGGTTATGTTAAAATAAAAAAAACTCATCCAATAGAATATGAAGTAATCGCTCCAAAGAAAACATTTGATAACATTAAAACTCAATTTATAAACAACATAAACGATGTTCAAGAAACATTTAATAGTATATATGAGAGTAATCTTCCAAGAATTAACACATCAGTAGAGGTATATGATACAAAGGATAGAGTTGTTTTAAAACAATATGAGATTATGGCCAGAACAAAGAAAATACTTTTAATGAGAATAGGATTTATATTTCCATCTGAAATTGAAAAATTTAAGAACCATATTTTATTTCTACATGAAGAAGGAGTATCTATAAAAATTCTAGCAGCAAAATCATGTGTAGTAAACAATGAAGTTATTTCTATAGAAGAAGTACTTGATGATTTACCTGTTGATATTAAATACATCAATATTCCTACAGCCCAACTTATAATACGTGATTATAATGAAATGATGCTTGTATTTACTGAAAATGTAGGTAAATCAGTGTCTGAGAAAAAAACAGTTGGTTTATTAAATACATATTCTACAATAATTTCTAATTATGTATTAGCATTTAATAAACAATGGTATATGAATTAGTTATTTATAGATCTTTCTTAATAATTACACTACTTCTTAATCCAACACCTATTTCATCAGATATTGCTTGACATTTAGTATTAAGTAGGAAAAATACACTCCTATTAATATTCATTTCTGTTAAACCCTCATAATTTCCCATACCTTTACTTATAACAACATCACATGAATGTAATAATTCAATTAATTCATCAGAAACATAATCTTCAACAACACCTACACTTGCAGCACCTGTTGTAATTAATTTAGTATATTTATCCAATTCTAAATCTTCAGCATCAGAAAGTAATGCATCATTTAGTATTGGATTTTCTTTTAGAGCTAAAATAATCTCTAGATTATAATCTTCTTTTATTTTTTCAATTAGAAGTTTATCAAATACTATTTCACCACAATTATCTGCTAGATATAACACTGTTTTAGCAGTTTGCAGTGCTTTGTCTAATTTATCTATATGATTGATTGAAGGTTGGCGTTTTAGTTGTTCTTTAATTAATTCTTCCATGTTTGTAGATTCTTCTAATGCTCCAAAATCAATGATATTTCCAGCTACAGCTATTTTAACATAGTTTTCAAAGCTAGGATTTTCTTTTAACATGTCTTCTATTGGTGGTACTAATTTTTTTGCAAGTTGATTTCCTTGTTCACGTAATTGTTTATATGGATCGTTGTTTTTTGTTTCTTTCATAATCATATGATGTAAATCTGTTCCTAACTTGTTTGAATTTGAATCTTTTTTGAAGTGTTTTTCCATAAATTCAAGAACTTTTAATGATACATCCATACGTTTGTCATTAGCCTCTACTGCATGTTCTATAGCTTCTCTGGATTGTCTTAACATACATGATGCACATTCATAATTAACTTTCATTCTATCTTCCTCTTATTTTTTTTCTATATATTATATATGATATTCATATCTAAAAAAAATATTCTGGATATTATGTTGGATATTGTTGATTATTTTTCAATATAATTTATTCTTTAATGGTCATAGTCTTTTATTATTTTTTTAATGTATTGTTTTTTTCAAAAAATACTATTTATTTTTTTAGTTTTTATTTAATAGAACAAAATCCTTTATAAATAATAGGATTATTCTGTGAAATAGCATATATATAGTAGTTATATATTGTAGTTTAAAGGTGATTTATATGAAAATAATAGGAATAAATACAAGTCCACGTGAAGGAAGTAATGTAAGAATTGCATTAGAAAATGCACTCGAAGCTTCAAAAGCAAAAGGAGCAGAAACTGAAATATTTGATATTAATAAAATGAATATAACAGCATGTCAAGGAGATAACTACTGTAAATCCCATGAAGGAAAATGTGCAGTAGATGATGATATGCAAAAAATTTACAAAGCAATAGAAGAAGCTGATGGAGTAATACTTGCAACACCAGTATATTTCTTTGATGTAAATGCACAAGCAAAATTATTTATTGACAGATTATATTCATACTTCCAATTTCCATTTGTAGAAACCTATGGAACAAAAAAATTTGCAATGATAGTATCACAAGGAATGGAAGATCCTGAATTATTTAAAGGAACCTTAAATAAACAAGTAGAAGCATTTGGATTTTTAGGATTTGATGTACAAGGATTAACAGTAGTTCCTGATAATAATATTCCAGGTGCAATTAAAGATAAAGAAAATCAATTAGCTCAAGTAAAAGCTGTTGGAGAAAAAATTGTAGAATAAATCTACTTTTTATTTTTTATCTTTTTTTAGAAGTTTCTTTTTTTTAAAGTTTTACTTATATTTTAATTATAACTTGTCTAAAATATATCTATTCTATAATTTATATCTAATATTTTAATTAATTATTTCAACTTCAATTTTTTTTTATAATATAATAATATAAT
>NZ_MAIF01000026.1:0-4367 GCF_001729395.1 Methanosphaera sp. A6
CAACTGGAAAGCCACCAATTTTCAAAACATTTATATACTATAATTTTAATAATTAATCTATAGGTAGGAAGTACACTTCCGACTATTATTATACTATAAAAAAATAAATATAATATATATGAAATAACTTATTAACAAGTATCTTTCTTATTAAAACATTATAATATTGAATAGGTGAAAATTTTTATGTCCGCACGAGATGACAAAATAGATGAAATTGTTAAAACAGTAGATGAACATGGTTCAAAATTTTTAAGGTTCCAATTTGTAGATATACATGGATTACCAAAAAATGTAGCAGTATCTTTAAATAAACCAGAAGATGTAGAAACAATTATTGAAGATGGATTATTATTTGATGGATCTTCAGTAGCAGGATTTGTAGGAATCAATGATAGTGACCTTGCATTAAAACCAGATATAAATACATTCTCAACTCTACCATGGAGACCAGATGAATATGGTGCATGTAGATTCATATGTGATGTATACCACACAGATGGAACACCATTTGAAGGAGACCCTAGAGGAGTTCTTAAAAAATCATTAAAATTAGCAAAAGATAGAGGTTACCAATACAACATGGGTCCAGAACCAGAATTTTTCCTTGTTGACCATGATGAAAATGGAAAACTTATTCCAGCAGATAATGCAGAATACTTCGATGTAGAACCATTAGATCAAGGTATAGATGTAAGAAAAGAAATAGTATTAGGTCTTGAAAAACTAAACTTCAACATAGAAGTAAGCCACCACGAAGTAGCACCAGGACAACACGAAGTTGACTTTAGATTTGATGATGCACTAAAAACAGCAGATGCTGTAGTAACATTCAAACAAGCAATTAAAGCATTAGTAGACAACCTAGGATACCAAGTAACATTCATGCCAAAACCATTCTTTGGAATTAATGGTAGTGGAATGCACTGTAACCAAAGTCTATTTAAAGATGGTAAAAACATATTCTACGACCCAGATACAGAAACACAACTATCCCAAGAAGCATTATACTTCATAGGAGGATTATTAAAACACGCAAAAGCATTATCTGCAATACTTTCCCCAACAATTAACTCATACAAACGTTTAGTACCAGGATATGAAGCACCATGTTACATAGCATACGGACTTAAAAATAGATCAACTCTCCTAAGAATTCCAGCTTCTAGGGGATTAGGTACAAGAATTGAATGTAGATCTGCAGACCCATCATGTAACCCATACCTTGCATTTGCAGTGTTACTTGAAGCAGGTCTCGATGGATTAGACAATAAAATTGACCCAGGAGAACCAACAGAATTCAATGCATTTGCTCTTACTCCTGATGAATTAGCAGCAAAAGGTATTGATACATTACCTACAAGTCTATGGGAAGCATATCATTCCTTAGAAAAAGACGATGTAGTTAAAAATGCTCTTGGAGATTATGTATACGATCAATTCTATAACATTAAACGTGCAGAATGGGATGACTACAGAATACAAGTATTTGATTATGAACGTGATAAATTCCTTAACATCTAGATATTATGTTATTATCTAATACTTTTCTCTCACCCTCTTTTTTTAAATATATTACATTGTACCATGTTTTTAATAATTATCAACAATAAATAATTATAATAACTACTAATCAAAAAAAATTTATATAATTTTAGTATTAAATAAGGAGACATGATAGTATTTCTATTAAACAAGAAACTGATATGAAAATGATGGAAATTCTAAGAATTTTATATAGTAAAAATGAAATTCTTGGTGCTAAAATAATCTCCCAAGAATTAGAAAAGAGAGGATACTCTCTTGGAGAACGTGCAGTAAGATATCATATGCATATTCTTGATGAAAAAGGATTCACTGAAAAAGTTGGTTATAAAGGTCGTCAAATCACAAAAAAAGGAATAGATGAACTAAAAAAAGGTTTAATTTTTGATCAAGTTGATTTTACATTTTCAAGATTTCAAGAAAAAATGTACAATGTATCACTTGATTACAAAAAAGCAACAGGTTCAGTAATTGTAAATATATCTTCAATAAATGACCTTGATTCCTCAAAAATAATAACAGATGTTTTCAAAGAGGGATTATCAGTAAGTAAACATTATAATATAGTTGAAAAAGATGATAAAACATATATTGAAACAGTCTGTGGAACAACTATTGACGGGGTATTTCAACAACAGGGCATAATTACAAAACCATTGTATGGTGGACTACTTAAAGTAGAAGATTATGTTCCAATTAATTTCACAGAACAAATTGCATATGAAAATACATCAATAACACCTCTTGAAGCATTCACAGGCCATGATAATACATCAGTAATTGATGTTATAAATAATGGAACAGGAGTAATACCAGCAAACTTTAGAATCATACCAGAAGTAAAAAAACAACATGCATTAGCTATTCTAGATAATCTTAAAACTATTGGAATAGGTGGAGTGATACATATTGGTAATCCCGGAGAAGCAGTCTTAGGAATTCCAGTTCCAGAGGGAATGGTTGGAATAGCAGTTGTTGGAGGTGTAACACCACTATGTGCAGCACGGGAAGAAGGATATGATCTTAGTATAAAACTAGCTGATGGATATGCTGAATATAGTAATATGATAAATTCATCCATTGCAAAAAATTTTCCCCTAAAACCTGTAACTTATAATAACACAACACCAGTATCTTTTGTATTAAATAAAATATACAACTTATTATCCACTGTTAACTTTGATATTGAATCAGGAGAGGGGGATGTTATAGTAAATGTATCATTTGTTGATAGAAATAATTTAGATACTTCTCTTGAAATATTAAGTAAAATGTACAAGTCAAAACCAGAATTCTGTATTGGAAATAGATATTCTCTGGTTGATGGTCCAGATAATAAGGTAGGTATTGCAACTATATGTAGCCTTACAATTGATGGTATATTAACAAAACATGGAATAAGTTCCTTTCCAAAATACAGTGGAATACTTGATATATATGGTAACAGTCGACGTTTTATTGAATTAATATCATATAAAGGTTCTTCTGTTGATCCACATGAAATATTTATTAATAAGAACATGTGTGAATTAAATGTATCTGGTGATTCTTGTAAAATCTTGGCAAGTGTTCATTCAGTACCATACATTGCAAGGGATAAAACAGTAGATATATTAGATAAACTTGGTGAATATGGATTTGAAGTATTAAATATTGGAAAACCAAATGAATACACATATAATGCTAAAATTGAAAAATATCATTTTGGATATGTGCTAGCTGGGGGATTAAATCCAATAGCTGCAATTAAAAAGGAAGGTATACCAACAGATGTAAAATCTATTGAAACAATGAAGAATTTTAATTCATTTGAAGAGTTCTAATCATATTCAACACTTCTTATTTTTTTTATTTATGAATGTATAAGTTAATAAGATATTTCATTCATTTCTAAAATGGGAATATTTTAATTCATATAAACTATATTTGTAAGAAATTATTATCAATTGTCTTGTTCTAATCTTTAAATAATAATACAATTTATGTTCGCCTAAAAAACAATTTATTTAAATATACATAAAAATAGAACATAAAACATAATTAAATATATTTTTTTTTATTGAAATATAATAAATAATTCTCTTTAATATAATCTTGATTTAAATAAAAAAGAGATAGGATATTCATATTATTATTGGAAAATATTAAATATCTGCTAAAATAAAGAAGTGATTAAAATGGTAGTAACAATGGATACAACTATATGTGGGGGAGTTGATGCATGTCCTGAGGGAGGATTATGTATTGACATCTGTGCATTAAATGCAATAGATAATGTTAATGGACAACCTATAATAAATCATGAAATATGTCCTGAATGTGGACTATGTGTATTAAATTGTCCAAAACAAGCTATTTCTAAAACATAAAAGGAGGGTAATGGCAATGGTTGTGACAGTTTATCAAGACAGATGTGATGGAGTAGAAGCATGTCCAAGAAATGGTGTGTGTATGGAAGTATGTGCACTTGATGCTATTGAACATAAGGGTGATTCCATAATAATTACAGAGGATTGTACAAACTGTGGACTTTGTGTTATGAACTGTCCGAGGGGTGCATTGTCAAAGTAGGAAAATAAACTTCAATTATTTATACTTTCTTTTTTTTAAAATATAATTTCATTTAGCCCCTTGATTTAAGTTTATATTAATTATGAACTATACTCTTTCTATTTCTTAATATTTTTCTTAAAATTAGTTTTTTATAATAAGCTTTTAAATCCATTAATATGTCCTCTTGACTATTTTAAAAATAAGAAAGAAATAAAAATGATAAACTCAACAAAAAAGATAAAGACAGCATTACAACAGTTAAGTTAACA
>NZ_MAIF01000027.1:0-3605 GCF_001729395.1 Methanosphaera sp. A6
TTACATTAAGTAACGTGAATTTAATAGTAGAATACCTGAGAATTGTACAATGAGTAGGAGTATTCTCAATAAGAGATAATGCAAGTTATGTAACAGAAGAAAACTCAAACTTCAAATCAACAAATAACAGTGGAAGTAGTACATTAGTACTTGCAGGAGCAAGTTATTGTAATATAAATAACAATACAATAACAGGTACAGGTGATGTGGGAAATCTTTTATACTTAACTACATACAATGTAGCAGGTGTAGCAGAAGATGACATAGAACTTAACTCCTATAATAATATTACAAACAATGTACTAAATGGACCTAGTACCACTTCACTAATCTGTTATGGAATTACCTTAACAGGACATGATAATTTAATAGCAAATAATATTGTTAATGTTGCAGGTCAAGGTATTACTACCCAATGGGGATACACAGATCCAGCAGCACCACAAAATGGTAACAACAGTGACAGATACAAAGGAAATTATTATATAAACAATACTGTTAATAGAGGGGCTTCATTCAAAGCAACAAATAACAGTACTGTAGAATATAATAATATAACAGGTGTTGTTAGTTTAGGTGTAAATACAACAGCAACAAATAACATATTTGGTGCTACAACATTAGTTAATAATAATATTATAGAAAACAATACTGTTAATGGATTAGTTACAGTAAGTGGTTCTAATATTACAATTAATCACAACACTATAAAAGCAAATATTAACATTAAAAAGACTACATATACAAATGTTTCAATAACAAATAATGTTATATATGGGGTAATTATTAATAATGGAACTGTTTATGAGTATAATAATACATTAATACCACCAACAAATAATAATAAAAAATCACTTAAATCTATGAATAAAATCATAATCTCTGCTTCAAATTACTTAGACTACTTTGAATACGATCCTGAAGATGGATTATATTGGAATTATGGACTTCCTGAAAATACATGGATTGTAATCAATGCCATACCAATGAACGTACAAATAGCTCAAATAATATTAATGCAGAATTCTATACTAGAATTTAAAAATATGAATACTTCAAGATTATATGTCTGGATGGGAACAAACAGTACTATAAGAAATAGTCAAATGAATTACTCAAACTATGCTACAGCTATTGCTCTAGGAGCTAAATGTGTATTAGATAATCTAACCTTTATTGCAAATTATCCAGAACTACCAAGTAATCATATTGATTTGATTACTCAAACCAGTACTGATGGTATTATAAGAAATTGTAATATTAAAGTTAATCTTACAACTAATACTATTGATTGGAGTGCAGGTGAATCTGAATCAAAAATAGTACCAATTAAAGTAAAATATAATAATGTTGTTCTTGAAAACAATAATATTACTATAAATGTTATAGGTACAGATAATAATTCTGGATATCCAACAGGATATGGATTAAGTATCTTTGCAAATAATACAACTATAAAAAATAATAATATAAATTATATATGTAAAGAAGGACTTTCTGGATGGGTTTATCCAATTTATGTAGTTACCTCTAATAATACAATAACAGACAATAATATAATAGTTAAAGGAACAAATTACACTGCAGGAATATACTTTGACAGTACTTCATTTAGTAATAACACAGTAAGTAATAATATTATTAACTTAACCTGTGGTGCTAGTGGTTATGGTGAAGGAACAACTAATGAAAATGTAGGATATGGTGTATGTTTTACAAACCGTGCATATGGTGGTGGAAGCTACACTACTACAAAAGGTTCAGTATTCAATAATAAAGTAATAAACAACACGATATACACAAATGGGTATAGTTCATATGCAGTTGAACAATTTGGTGGAGATAACACATTAATAGCAAACAATACTCTAATATTAAATGGTACAACACCAATGGGTATTGGGGTTATTGGATTAAATACAACAATTACTGGTAATCATATAACAGTAACAGGTAAAGATAATGCTACATATCCATCAGTGGATTATATTAGGCCAAGAACAACAGGAGTATATTTATCACGTGGAATAAATAACACAGTAACAAACAATACAATAAACAGTCAAAACAATGCAGGAATAATCATAGACGGCGGTGAAACAAACGACATAGTAAGATATAACACAGTAAAATCATTAAATAACACATATGCAGTAACAGTAACTGGAGATAATCATCAAGTAACAGATAATAGTTTAGTTGCTAAAGAATTATCTGGTGATAATTCAGTACTAGCTACTGGTGAAAATAACACAATTAAAGATAATACTGGAAATACTGGAACAGGAGTATTAACTATTACATTAAATCCTACTGAAGCACATATTAATGATACAGTAGTAGTTAATGTAAAATTTGTTGATGAAGATGGTAATGCTATATCATCTAAACCAATACATATTAAAGTTGATGAATTTGGAATTGATACAACAGTTAATACTAATGAAAATGGAATAGCTACAACAGACTTTGTAGTTACTAAATTAAGTGACACAGTATTTGTAGAAGCTTCATATGATGGAACAGATTATGCAGTTGAAGGTCAAACTGCTATACTTGATATAACAAAATATGAAACAGAATTAACAGTAAATGATCAATTAAATGTATTTACACCAAATAGTAATTGTACTATTAATGGTACACTTACTGATAAAACAAATCCAATAGCAAATGCAGAAATCATAATATCCATAGCTAATATGGATGGTGTTATAGTAACAACTGATAATGATGGTAAATATTCATACACATTTAATGTAGGTGCAACTGAAGGTACTTATAATGTAGAAGTTACATATAATGGTAATGATAAATATGAAGATGCAGTTGCAACAGCAAGCTATGATGTAGAAAAATATGGAACAATATTAAAAATTGATCCAATTGATAATACTACTCCTAAAGCTAATATGATAATAACAGGTAGCTTAGTTGAATTCTATACAAGTGAAGGTGTAGCTAATGCAGAGATTACAATAACACTAAACAATAATACTTACACCAACATGACAGATGCAAAGGGTATTTTCAAATTCAACATTGTTGCACCAGCAAATACAGGTAAATACACAGTAGATGCTTCATATGCTGGTAATGATACACATGATATGGACACTGATAGTGCAGAATTCAATGTTGAAAAAATAGATTCCTCTATTACTATTGATGCTATTGGTAGTGTTGATGCTAATAGTAATGTTAATGTTACTGGTATTTTAGTTGATTCTGCACAAAATGCTATTATTAATCAAGAAGTAACAATAACAGTTAACAATAAAAAATACACAACCACCACTGGTAGTGATGGTAAATATGTTGTAACTATCATGACACCTGTTGTAACAGGAAATTATGATGTATCTGCAAGTTATGCTGGTAGTGATGTATACACCATGGCTAGTGCTCAAACTTCCATGTTTGTAAAAGAAGAAACTGGTATAACAGCTGAAGGACCAATTAGTGCTACAGTAAACAGTACCATAACAATTAATGGAACTCTCATGGATGCAAGTGATAATGGTATAGCTAATGCTACAATTACAGTTGTATTTGAAGGTAAAGACTACACAACCACCACTAATAATGATGGTAAATTTACATGT
>NZ_MAIF01000028.1:0-2716 GCF_001729395.1 Methanosphaera sp. A6
ATAATTTAATTTAAATTAAAACAATAGGAATAAATACGTTCCAAAAACAGTAGATTCAAGAGGAGAACCATATATGAAAAACAACAAAAATACATCTACTAATCCTATAGTATATGTATTAAATCCTTCATGTCAAATAGAAGACCTAGAAATAGGCAGTGACTATGAAGGTGTTATTACCAGAGTAGAAAAATACGGATTCTTTGTAAGTCTAAGTAAAAGTGTTTATGGACTTCTAAGAACACGAAATCCTAAAGAAAAAGTAGGAAACAAGATAGTAGTTAAAATAGCAGAAATAAAACCACATAAAGGAAAAATGGATGTTGATTTAAGCTACTCAAAAATAAAATACGGTAATGACTACGAAACAAAAACAGTAAAAAGAAATGTTAAAAGAACAAAAATAGGCGACTTATCAGAGGACAACCTAGGAAGAAACGTAGCAATACAAGGAGAAATCATACAAATACAACAAACAAGTGGACCAACAATATTCACAATAAGAGATGAAACAGATATAACATGGTCTGCAGCATTCAATGAACCTGGAGTTCGAATGTATCCAGAACTAGAAGTAGATGATGTAGTAGAAATACTTGGAGAAGTATCAATACATGGTGGAAAAATACAAATAGAATCAGAAACCATTGAAAAACTAGACAAAACAGAAGAAGAAAAACTCAAAGAACTAATAGATAAATCAATAGACCAAAAAGCACAACCTACAGATACATCAGTAATGATAGAAAACAGTGAAGTTTTAAACAAACTAAGACCAAAACTTGCAGAAGCAGCAAAAGCAATAAGAAGAGCAATACTTGATGGAAGATCAATACTAGTAAGACATCATGCAGATGCAGATGGAATATGTGCAGGAATAGCAGTAGAACAAGCAGTACTACCAATACTAAGAGAGGAAAGTAATGATGCAGATGCAGAATGGCACTTTTTCAAACGATCCCCTAGTAAAGCACCATTCTATGAACTAGAAGATGTAGTAAAAGATCTATCCTATGCACTAGAAGATATGGAAAGACATGGACAAAAACTACCATTACTAGTATTACTAGATAATGGATCAACAGAAGAAGATGTAGCAGCACTTAGACATTCAAAAGTATATGGAATAGAATCTGTAGTAGTAGACCATCACTACCCAGGAGAAGTAGAAAATGGACGAGCACTAATAGATAACTATGTAGATATACATGTAAACCCATACCTTGTAGGTGGAGATTCACAACTTACAGCAGGAGCACTAGCTGTAGAACTAGCAGGAATGATAAACCCTGATGTAAGAGATAAAATAAGACACTTCCCTGGAATTGCAGCAGTAGGAGACCATGCAGAATGTATGGAAGTAGATCAATACCTTAAAATAGCTGAAGAAGAAGGATACACAAGAGATGATCTTGATAAAGTAGCTACATGTGTAGACTTTGAAGCATATTTCCTAAGATTCATGAATGGAAGAGGTGTAATGAACACAATATTAGGTCTTGAAGATAAACAACGTCAAGAAGAATTACTAGATGTACTAATAACAGAATCAGATAAAAGAGTTGAAACACAACTTAAAGCAGCCCTACCAAATGTTGAAACAGAATACTTTGATAATGGTATACAATTCAACAGATTAGATGTTGAAAAATATGCACATAAATTCACATATCCTGCACCTGGAAAAACAACAGGATATGTACATGATAAATTAGTACAAGAAAAAGGAGAAGACAAACCAATAATGACCCTTGCAAATGGTCCAGACTTTGCTGTTCTAAGAGCAACAGAAGTAATTAAAAATGAGTTTGAATTTAACTTAAACGATGTAATTACTAAAATACAAGAAGAAATTCCACAAGCTGGAGCAGATGGTGGAGGCCATGAAGTAGCTGGATCTTTAAAATTCGTAGAAGGATTAGAAGAAGAAGTTCTAGCACTATTTACACAAGAGGTTAAAAATCTTAAAAGATAAATCATAACCTCCTTAACTAAATTTTCTCTTTTTAAAAAAAAATACTTATTTTCTATTAATATAAACTTAAATATGTTGATTATTGAGACTTAATATTTTAAGTAGTAAAAAATACTTAATAAGATGGAATATTAATCCATCATATACATTTAATCTGCAATTCCGCCATCTATTGCATCTTTCATATCTTTATATGCTTCTTTTTTATTATGATATGTTTTTCCTGCCTGTGGACTGTAGTATGGATATTTATCAGGTAATTCATATTCTACTCCTTTATATGTTCCTTTTGTAGGCGTGCTGTCTTTATTTGATGTGGACTTTTTAGAGGTAGTTTGTTGTTTTTGAGTATTATCTTGTTGTGATGTTACTTTGGTATCTGTCGTGTTTGGTGTTTGATTACTAGTAGTATTATTCATTGTTATATTAGAAGTAGTATTATTTACTGTGGTATTATTCTCTTGTGTTGTATTATTAGTTAATAACATGCCCACACCTACTACTAAACTACATACAACTATAATTCCTATAACTATAATTAAAATATTCTTTTCTCTCATAATTTTCTCCTTACTATTTTTTATAAAAGTTTTAATAACTTTATATTATAATTTATAGTTTATTAAGTAGTATTATTTAATTTTATTGTATTAAAATAAGTATTTAAAATTATTGCTATTTATAGAAATATCTTGATTATATACTTGTTTGATGTAAAACCCATTTAAAAGATTTGTAATA
>NZ_MAIF01000029.1:0-9253 GCF_001729395.1 Methanosphaera sp. A6
TAAAAAAATATTTTTAATTTTCTTATAATGAGGTGTATTTAATTGTTATATTTTATTGGTTTAGGATTATTTAGTGAAGATGATATTTCATATAAGGGTTTTAAAGCTCTTAAGAGTGTTGATTGTATTTATGCTGAATTTTATACTGCTAAGTTAATGGGTGGTAATATTGATAATTTAATTGAAAAATTAGATGTTCCATTTATTACATTAAAACGTGAAGATGTTGAAGATGCTAATGTTATTATTAAAGAAGCAATGACTAAGGATATTGCTTTTGTTACTGCAGGTGACTCTTTAATGGCAACTACTCATACAGAATTATATGTTGAAGCTATTAATAAGGGAATCAAAACACAGATTATACATGGTAGTAGTATTTTTTCTGCAGCTCCAGGTATCAGTGGTCTTCAAGCTTATAAATTTGGTAAAACAACCACTGTTCCTTTTCCTGATGAGAATTTCTTTCCACATTCACCATATGATGCTATTAAATTAAATTCTCAAATGGGTCTTCATACACTTGTATTACTTGATATTCAAGCTCATAAGGATAGATATATGACTGTTAATCAGGCATTAGATTATTTATCTAAAGTTGAATCTGAACGTAAAGAGCATGTATTTGATGATGATCGTATTGTTATTGGTATTGCTCAAGCTGGTAGTAAACATCCTATTGTAAAGGGTGGTAGAGTTAGTGATGTAAAGAATTTTGATTTTGGTAAACCTTTACATTGTATAATAGTTCCTGCTAATTTACATTTTATTGAGGCTGAGGCATTGATTACATTAGCTGATGTTGATAAAGAGTTACTTAAAGATTTTTTATAATTTTTTCATAAGTATTTTATATTGTGTTTTTCATATAATATAATTAGATATTTAAAAAAAATATTTAGTTGGTAGAAGGTAATAAATAATATAAATAAATATGAGAAGTGTTTAAATTGAACTACTCAGAGGATAGATCTGTAGAATTTATTAAGGGTACTCATATATCACATGATGTTTATAAAGACATTCAATTTATTCATGATAAAAGAACATGTTTTTATCAAATAATATGTACAAAGCATGATAACACACAATGTTTTGTTTATATAGGTTATGATGGTGCTACTGCCAGGCGTACATATAATCGAATTATTGCTCAAGCTAGTAAATAATGTGTTTGATAATAGAGTATCTTCCTTTTTTTATTTTTTTTAGGAAAACTAGTTTTATTTTAAAAAAAAGGTTTATGGGAGTTTAATATAGTTGTGTATATTTTTGTAGATAGTTTTGATAATTTTTATCAAGTAATCTATGTAATGTCATGATTTCAGGATTTGTTGCTGCTTTTTGTTCTGTTAAATTTCTTAGTGTTTTATTTTTTATGTTTTCTTGAATTTCTTTTATTGTAAAATTTAATTGATTTATATTTTCTTGTTCTAGGTTGTCTGTTATTTTATAGTTTTCTTGGGGATATATGTTTGTACTTGTCATTAGATTGTTATATTTTGCTTCATATATTGCACGGGATGTGTCAAATAAGTCAATTCCAAGATATGCTAGTATTGGTATGATTTGTGTTGTTGCAAATGGAAAGTACAATGTGGTGTTTGGATTTATATTTTCTCTAGTTTTGATTATTATATCTAGTAGACTTTCTGGATTTCTTTGTAATTCATCTGTATTTGCAAACATCAATGTTCTGTATCCAAGTTTTTCTAATTCCATTGCACATTCTACTCTAATATCAGTATATTGTGCTCCTTGTATAACTGCTATTTTATCTTTATTTTCTTCTTTTTTTGCAAGTTCTATTGTTTGCTCCATGTTTTCTTGTGCTATTTCCTTTTGTATTTTAAATGGTGTTGCTATATTTTTAACAATATCTACTATATTATAGTCTATTATATGAGGTGTTTTATATTCTCGCCATTGTCCTTGTCTTGAGGGTCCATCATGTGAAATAATCTTTAACATTTTCTATTTTTTCTCCCATATTATTTTTTTTCTACTTATTATTTTATTTTTTATAGTATATTTTTATTAGTACAATAATTGGTGTAATCTTTTAGGTAACACAACTTATTTTTTTTGATATATTTATATAATAAATACAATTAATCTATTAATAGAAATTTATAATTAATTAAGCTGTAAATTTCTACAAGTTAACTATTAAAAATTTATCCTTCTGGTCTATGAATACCTTAATCTCTAATAGATTAGGGATAAAATAGACAAACAGAAGGAATAAAATCTTAGTAACATTAAATATGGTTTGAATATAATAAATAACCTAAAAAAGATGGTGCTATGATTAAATAAACCCATAGACTATGGGAGCTAGCTCGATTAATTTAAACTATACTAGTTTATTACTCGGGAATTTCCAATCTTTAGGTTGGAGAGTAAGTCAGCCAATATTGTTGATGAATTAGGTGCATTAACATCATCTAGAAATATCTTTTTTTAGATGTAAAATTAAATTCTTAGCTTTATAAAAAATAATTTTTTTATATTGTGTATTTTATCAATGGAGTGAAAAAATGACATTATTAAATGAAAGTGAATACTTAATTACTGATAAAGATGTAGATCCTACATTTAAAGATGAAATAATGGCAAATGGATCTGAAAGTTTAGCAATTTGTTACCAATGTGGAACATGTTCAGGAGCATGTCCTTCTGGTAGAAGAACTCCTTACATGATCAGAAGATTAGTAAGAAAAGCATTAGCAGGATTAAAAGATCAAGTAATTTCAGACGATGCAATTTGGATGTGTACAACCTGTTATGAATGTCAAGAAAGATGTCCTCGTGATATTAAAATTGTAGAAATTGTAAAAGCAATCAGAAATGTAGCAGCACATGAAGGTTACATGGCATTATCACATAAAAAAACCGGTTCATTTGTTGCAAAAACTGGTCATGCTGTACCAATTAACGACAAAGTAAAAACTTTAAGAAAAGAAATTGGTCTTGATGAAGTACCAGCAACAACCCACAAATTCCCAGAAGCATTAGAAGAAGTACAAACTTTAATCAAAGCTACTGGATTCGATGAATTAATAGGCTACGATTGGGCAGCTGGAGACATAAAAGAATAAATTTCAACAATTTAATAAGGAGGATAATAATATGGCATATGCTTACTTTTTAGGATGTATAATGAACAACAGATACCCTGGTATTGAAAAATCTACAAGGGTACTTATGGACAAATTAGGTGTAGAATTAACAGATATGGATGGAGCTTCCTGTTGTCCTGCACCAGGTGTATTTGGTTCTTTTGATAAAGAAACCTGGGCAACAATTGCAGCAAGAAACATAACAATTGCAGAAGATATGGGAGCAGACATCTTAACAGAATGTAATGGATGTTTTGGTTCACTTCATGAAGCAAACGACTTATTAAAAGAAGACAAAGAATTCAAAGAAAAAGTAAATGGTTCTTTATCTGAAATTGGTCGTGAATTCAAAGGTGAAAGTAACGTAAGACACTTTGCAGAAGTATTATATAACGATATAGGTCTTGAAAAAATTGCAGAAGCATTTGAAAAAGACTTAAATTTAAATGTTGCAGTACACTATGGATGTCACTTCTTAAAACCTAGTGATGAAATAGGTATAGACAATCCTAAAAACCCTAAAATATTAGATGAACTTGTAGAAATTACAGGAGCAAAATCTGTACCATATGCAGACAAAATGATGTGTTGTGGAGCAGGTGGAGGTCTTAGAGCAAGAGATCTTGATGTTACAACAAGTTTTACCCATGAAAAACTTGAAAACATGAAAGCAGCAGGCGTAGATGCAATTGTTGATGTATGTCCTTTCTGTCACATGCAATTTGATGTAGGTCAAACAGAAGTAAATGAAAGATACAATACTGACTTTGCAATACCTGTATTACACTTAGCTCAATTATATGGATTAGCAATGGGATTATCTCCTGAAGATTTAACACTTGATAAACAAGTAGTTGACCCAGCTGAATTAGTTCAAAAAATGAACACACCTAGAGAAGAATAAGTGTTTACTTTAAAATATAACTTTAAAGTTATATTTTTCTCCCCTAACCTCCCATTAATAACATACTACTTTTATTTTTAGAAATATAAACTCTTTTTAATTAATTATATATGGGTTATTTTATCATGAAAAATCAATACCTTTATTAAATTAGAATAAAATAAAGATACTTATAGTAATATGAAAAAAATAAAGTAAAAAAATAAAGATATGAATTTAAATTAAAAATTATAAGGAGTTATTTTATATGCAAAAATTTATTGTTGGATTAGTAGGTGTATTCACACTAAAGGATTTACCAGAAGATTATGAGAAATTTGTAGAATATAAGGCAACAATTGATAAAAAAGAATTAGATGATACAGTGCCTATTGCTATACTACAAGTTAAGGATACAACAAGTTATCATGTTTTATTCCTTGATTCATATAATTCAATGGAAGAAATTGATAAGGAAATTGAAGAATCATTAGATGGTGAAATATACAACTTCAATGTAAGAAACATATTAGAGGGTCATTTAAATGGTCACTGATAACAAAGATCCATTGGAGTTAAGATGGACAGTTCTTGATCATTTATTGAAGAAATTAATAAAATCATATGAAGTACCACAAGAAGTTATACAAAATCTTCAATATGCAAGAGCATTAACCAACTTTTATAAGGATGATCCAACTGAACCTGATAGGGCAAAAGAATTACCACGTATAGATTCTCTATTAAATGAGGTAGAACAAACTTTACTTGATATTGCACAGATTGAAGGTGAAGACTTTGTTAAAGATTGGGAGAAGAAATTGTTTGATGCATCCCAGGGAAAAGAAGTATTTAAAAATGTTAAAATTCAATCTAAATTTATTCCAGGAATGCCTGCAAACTTCGATTTCATTAGATTTAATTTCAAAGAACCTGTTCAAGAAGAAAGATTTATGGAAATATGTGAATATGAAAATGTTATTATAGAATTTGATGATAATGATGTTTCAGTATTTGTATTTGGTGAGAAAGATAACATACAATGTGCACTAAAAGAAATGAGTCCATTTTTCCATGAACAGATGCAAGGATAATTCTTTTATATTAAAATATATTTCTAGATGTATGTGTTACTTTAGAAATATACACTCTTTTTTTTTAGTTTTATATATTAGCTTATTTTTTTTATGATATTATACTAAAAGTTATTAACTTTAAATTAGAAAATTTTAATTATATAATTTTAGTAACTTTTATGGGGATATATTATAATGAAAATATTAGTACTTACAGATATTCAAGGATCTCCTGATAAAATATTTAATTATTTAGATAATAATTCAGTAGATTCTATTATAATCACTGGGGATATTACAGATTTTGGCCCTGAGGATTATTTTGTTGAAATACTCAATAAATTTAGTAATTATGCAAATGTATATGCTTTACAGGGAAATTGTGATCCTGCTAATTCACCAGATTTACTTGATAAATCTAACATAACTAATATACATGATAATGTTTCAAATATTGATGAGATGATAATACTTGGTTTTGGTGGATCTAATCCTACACCATTTGATACACCAAATGAATTTAGTGAAGAAATATTATATGAAAAATTAAGTAAATTCAATAATCAATTAAGTTCTGATTCATTCACAATACTTGTAACTCATGCACCTCCATATGATACAAATGCAGATAAAATAGAATCAGGAGTTCATGTGGGAAGTAAATCAATAAGAAAAATCATTGAAGAAACACAACCTACATTAAATCTATGTGGTCATGTACATGAATCAATAGGACAAGACACTATAGGAAAAACAACAATAATAAATCCTGGTGATGCTGGAAATGGACATGCCTGTCTAATTGAATTATCCAAAGAGGATATAAAAAATAAAACATTTAATTTAAATATATTTACAATAGAATGAGGAAACAATCATGGCAAAGTTTAAAGAAGAAGATGTTTACATATTCAACAAAGAAAGAGAATGTATGACTCGTGAAGAATTCAGAGAATTACAACTAAGAAGACTTAAAAAAGTAGTAAGATATGCATATGATAATGTGAAATTTTACAGAGATTTATATGATGCACATAATGTATCACCTGATGATATTAAAACATTAGAAGATATACAATTACTACCATTTATAACAAAAGATGATTTAAGAAATACATATCCTTTTGACTTACAAGCAGCACCTAAAGAAGACTGGAAAGAAGTACATTCAACAAGTGGTACAACAGGAATTCCTACAGTAGCAGCATACACACAAAAAGATCTTGATATATGGGCTGAAGTAACAGCACGTGGACTTGCAAGTGTAGGAGTACATAAAAATAGTATTGTAAACATAGCATATGGATTTGGACTATTTACTGGTGGTCATGGAGCACAATATGGAGCTCAAAAAATAGGAGCACTAGCAGTACCTATGTCTTCAGGAAATACAAAAAGACAATTAAACTTCATACATGATTTCCCAGCAGACTTTTTATGTTGCACACCTTCATATGCATTGTATCTTGCAGAATCATTAGAAAAAGAAGGTCATAATCCAAAAGATGTATCTCTTAAAGGTGGAGTATTTGGGGCAGAAATGTGGTCTGAAGAGATTCGTAATAAATTAGAAGAAAAATTCGATATATCTGCTCAAAACATCTATGGATTAACAGAAGTAATGGGACCTGGAGTGTCAACAGAATGTCATATAAAAGAGGGTATGCATATTGCAGAAGATCATTTTTATCCAGAAATAATAGATCCTGAAACTCTGGAAGTACTACCTGAAGGAGAAGAAGGAGAAATAGTTTTCACTTCCCTTACAAAAACAGGTATGCCAGTTATAAGATACAGAACAAAGGATCTTACTTCTTTAAACTATGAAAAATGTAAATGTGGACGAACAACAGTTAGAATGAATAGAATCACTGGACGTAGTGATGATATGCTTAAAGTAAAAGGAGTAATAGTATTCCCTAAACAAATTGAAGAGGTAATTATGGAAATGAAAGAATTATCTTCAGCATATCAAATAGTTGTATCTAGACCAGATACATTAGATGTAATAGAAGTTCAAGTAGAAATTGATCAAGTTAATTTCTCAGATTCAATGATGGACTTAGAAGCATTTAAACATACAATAGCTAAAAATATAAAAGAAGCTATTGGTATTGGAGTAAAAGTAACTCTAGCAGAACCATACTCTCTTCCTAGAAGTGAAGGAAAAGCAGTACGTGTAATTGATAAAAGAAATTTTAATTAAGGGGTGTGAGTATGCCAATTAAACAAGTATCAGTATTTCTAGAAAATAAGAGTGGAAGATTACATAAAGCATTGTATACTTTAAAATCTTATAATATAGATATTAGAGCTTTATCCATTGCAGATACATCAGAATTTGGAATTTTAAGAATGATTGTATCAAATCCAGATAAAGCTAAAGATGCACTAGAAAAAGAACAATTTGCAGTTAGTTTGGCTGAAGTTTTAGCAATAGAAGTAGAAGACCAACCAGGAGGTCTTGAAGCTGCATTAGATTTAATAAATGAAGAAAATATCAACGTGGAATACATCTATGCTTTTGTAGAAAAGAAAACTCAAAAAGCTTTAGTTGTATTAAGAACTGAAAATAATGATAAATCTCAAGAAATTTTAACTAGTAATGGTTTTTCATTATTAAATCAGGATGAAGCATATACATTGTAAGTATATGCTATTATTTTTTTTAGAATTCTATATTTTTCCAGAATTGATATGGTGTTTTATTAAATCCATATTTTATACTGTTTCTAATAAATTCATTACTTTTTTTACATGATTCATATAAATTATAGCCTTCTATTAATCTACTTGTAATTGCTGAGGAATATGTGCATCCTGTTCCATGGGTGTTATCTGAATTTATTAATTTACCTTCAATTCTAAATATTTCATCATCACAATAGAGTATATCATTTCCTTGCATATGTCCACCAGTAATTACAACAGAATTATCTTTACTTAATTTTTCTGCAACAGATATCATATCTTCCTCAGATGTAATTGTTTTATTTGATAATTTTTCTGCTTCATGTATATTGGGTGTAATAATAAATGAATTTTTAACTAAATATTTATTCATATATTCAATAAAAGAATTACCAGTTAAATCACCACCAGACTCAGAGACCATAACAGGATCAACAACAGCCCTTAAATCATACTCCTTAATCTTTCTAGATACAAGCTTTATAATATCACCAGAATATAACATACCAGTCTTAATATATCTAATTGGATAAACAGATAAAATTTCATCAATTTCAGATTCAATTAAATCTAAATCAACACCATCAATACCAGTAACACAATATGGATTTTGAGCAGTAACTGCTGTAACTACACATGTTGCATAAATACCATGAGCATGAAATGTTTTACAGTCAGCAATAATACCAGCTCCACCAGAAGGATCAAGTCCTGCAATAGTCATACTACATTTTTTATTCATTTTTTCTATAGACATAAAGTCGCTCCTTTCCATGATTACTTTCAACACCAATATTTAAATTACTAAGATAATTATATGTATGGGTATTTCTTCCATGTAATAAAATCTCACCTAAATCCTCAGGAGTATTAACATCCAATGATAAATAAAAGGAATCATAAATATTAACATCTAAATTATTATTTTTAGCCTCTTGAACATGTTTAAAGAAACTAAATGCACCAAATAATGGCTTATAATTATATTCTCTATTTATGTATAATAAATTAGTACCACCACCCTTTGATGGTGAAATAATAAAATCATCCCTATTTTTGAGAATATACTTCATATTTCTAGAGTTAAAAAGTGGAATATCAGCTGGTAATATCATAACACTGTAATTATCATAATTTTTACTAATATAACTAATAGCATCACTAATAGCATTATTTAAAAAATCATGTTCATGTTCTTTTTCCTTAAAAACATTTAAATTAAGATATTTTGCATAATTTAGAACATATTCATCCTTACTAGTAACTATAATATCAGATACATGATCTTGAATATTACTAACAATATCTTTCAACATGACTTTTAGTAGATTAGTTCTCTCACTTTCAGATAAAAATGGAGAAAGACGTGTTTTAGAATTATTAAAACTAGATATAGGTATTATAGTAATTATTTTATTCATAATTAATTATTGTCTAAAAAAATAAATATATTATTCTAAAAAAAATAGAATTTTTTATAA
>NZ_MAIF01000030.1:0-2703 GCF_001729395.1 Methanosphaera sp. A6
AATATAATAAATTATTTTTATACTATCAAATTTTACTAAAAATTAATTATTTTTCATAATAATAAAATTTTTAAAAAAAAATAAGTAGAAAAAGAATGTTAACTTTTTTTTTTATTCTTTTACAATTGTTAATGTAGTGTTTCCATCCATTCTTTCATATATTTTATGACCAAATACACATGTAAGTTTATACTCGCCTGATTTAAATGTAAGTGGTATGGTATAATCAAGTATAGCTTCTCCATTTACAATTTTTGCATAAATTATGTTTCCATTTGTATCTTTTAGAGTTCTTCCATTTAATTTAAATATGGCTTGTCCATTATTTATTGTAATACTCTCATTAGTAGCATCAGTAATTTTTGCTTTTAATGTTACAGTTTTACCTATTGTAGCTTGCTGTGCTTCTAATTCAATTTTAGATTCACGTTGTGTAACTTCAAATGGTACACTTTTTGTTGAAGTATTATACATATCATTTCCACTATAAATAGCAGTTACTGTTGTATGTGGAGTATACCATTTACTATTTACTTTAATATTTTCTACTATAGCTTCATTATTTGTAACAGTGCTAAATATAATATTACCATTTTCATCTTTTAATATTTTACCATTTACTTTAAATATAACACGTCCCTGTACATTTTCAGCATTAAACTTTGCCTTAAATGTAGTTAAATCATCAATTCTTGATTTAGTAGTAATTACTTCTATTGATGGATCTTGTTTAATTACAATTATATTGAATAATCTTGAAGAAGAAAGATAATTATCTACTCCCTCATATGTTATATTAAGAGTTTTTACTCCTATACTATCATATAAAAGATCAATCTCCACAATTTCTTTATCATCAAGAGAAGCTCTTTCAATAATATTTCCATTTTCACCCTTAATAATTAATGTTCCACTTCGTACCTTATTATTCTCAGATAAAACATATAAACTAAGCCTTGTTGTTGTTTTAATAGGAACAGTTACAGAACTAGGTTCTACAATAATTTCAGTAAATTTAACTTGATTATTATCAGATACCACATTATTATTTGCAGGATTTGTTAATTTAGAATCAATTGTTCCAGTATAATTGTTGTTAGTAATAGTATTATAAGTAGGAGTACCTGATGCACTAATATCTCCTTTAATAAGATTATTATCTACTGTATTATTACTTTTACTTATAGTTACATAACCATTAATGATATTATTATTAACTACATCATTACCAACAAGTGATATAGAACCTAATGTGTTGTTTGTGAACGTAGTATTGCCCTTAGAGGAAACTCCACCACTTATATTATTACCAGTAACAGTACTGTTTATTGAAGCTTGAAAACTACCAGTAATAGTGTTATTAATGAATGTATTTTCAACAGTTGCACCAGTATAACCCCATTGAATAGTAATACCTGAACCTGGATAAACAATAGTATTATTTAGTATTAAATTATCATGACCAGTTAAACAAACAGCATAACAAATACCTGATGCAGAACTAGGACCAGTAATACGATTATTTCTTATAATATTATATGAATTCATACCAATACCATAATCATTAGTATTATATGTAGTTAAATAAAGTAAATTACCAACTTCACCAACAGCTGTAATAGTATTATTTTCAATAGTACTACAATTTACTCCAGCAAAAACAAGAGTACTGTATCCACCACTATTTTCAGTATAAAAATTACTATTTTTAATAGTTATATTAGTAGAACCATCACGAATAGAAGTTGAACCAACACCTTGACCTATAGATTTATTTTCAATTAGTATATTAAGTCTATTAAATGTAATATTACTAGATTCTCTAACATATGTTTGAGAATTATGGAATGTAATATTAGTAACATTTACATGACTTGTCTTTTCAATTACAAATTCACCACCATCAAGATCAATAAATGCAGATTTATCAGATGAAATCAGATTAACAGGTCTGTTAATAGTCATACTATACTTAGAACCATTAAATAAACCCTTAAAATCAAGAGTAGAACCATCTTGGATATTGTCATTTAATTTCTTATTACTAAAATAATTACTAAAAGAATCATTAGTAATGGTATATGAATCACTAGATTTTAAATTCTTCTTATTAACAGTTTTTAAAGTATTATTTTCTACATTATTAGTCTCTAATTTAGAGTTAGAAGTTTCTTTTCTCTTATTGTCCAAATTAGATACTGTAAATTTTTTATTATTAGTATTCTTTTTTATTTCTTTTATATTATTATCATTATTGTCAGTAACTTTATTGACAGTATTATCCTTAATATTATTTACTTTTTCTAAATCAGATACACTATCATATGCACAACTATTAATATCAGAAGCACAAACAACTGACAATCCTAAAAATAATATAAGAGTAGTTAATAAGAATACACATGAAATATTCTTATTCATATCTTTTAATCCTCCATTATATTACTTCTTATTAAAGATTTTTTTATATCTAATTCTAAGAATAATGAATTTTCTTAGTTAACATATAATATGTAAAAAAGATAATAATAAATTTAACTAAAATTTATAATATCAAAAACAAAAATATAGGGGAATATATAGGGCTTTTTGAAAAATTTTGTTGATAAATTATTTATCATGGTTTTTAATTATTAAATATGATAAAATATAAATATCTTTCTAATTAAACATTAATTAACTAATAATATTTATTTGAAATTT
>NZ_MAIF01000031.1:0-4674 GCF_001729395.1 Methanosphaera sp. A6
ATTAATTATTTAAAGTAAATGAAACTTTAATACAAAGTATCATACAACCATCAAGATATTTTTCAAATATTGACTTATCCTTATATAAACCACCAAAATAAACAATAAAATTAGAAAAATAGGTTTTTTTAACAAACACCTGACATAAACTAAAGAAAATAAAAAATAGTTTTAAAAAATATACAACACTCATAATAAATAGAATTTATTCTTATTTTTTTAAAAATAACAAAGTAAAACAATAAAATAAAGTAAAATTTATATTAAATTTATAAAAGTTAAATAGTTTAGTGAATAAATATATCAATTATCATGAATTATCTTGATATGAAAAAATTATCTTAAATTAAGATATTTGTGAAAAGTAACAATAAAGGTGAAAAAATGAAGACCATAAATAAATTTCTATTGGCAACAATAGTTTTATTAATGGTTGGCTTAGGTTGTGCAGCTGCTGCAGATAGTTCAAGTAATTCAACTATAGCAACTGTACATGAAACTTCAAGCCTAAGTGGTGATATCCAAAGTAGTTCAATAGAACCTACTTTAACAAAGGATATTCAAACAACTAATAAAGATAATATAAAAGAAAAAACTTCAGATAGTAGTACCAAAAGTATTCAAACAAAGGATACGCAAAAGAAAACTACATCTAACAGTTTTTCAAAAGATGTAACAAATAAAAATACACAAGTATCTAAAAATGTAGAAAAAGATACTAAAATCATAGAAACAACGAAAAAAGAATCTAATACACAACCAACAAAAACAGTGAAAAAAGCAACAGTTACAACAATAACTCCCGATGACTATGATTTATATTTCAGATATAATCCTAAAACTAATAAAACAGAATCTACAACACTTGTATCTGCAGGAGATGTGTTAGATTTACAGGGAACATTTAAAAATGTTAACTTCACAATAGATAAATCTAAAATAACAATAACAAGTATTGGTAAAACTGCAAAGTTATACAACTGTACAGTAAATGTTTTAGGACTTCAAAGTGCAGGTTCATCTGTACATAACCTAACAATTACTAATAACAACTATTATGGTAGTGGAATCTACTTAAATGTTACAAAAAATATTCTTGTAGCTAACAACACCATACATGTATGGGGACCATTTGCATTTGCTCTACCATGTGATAGAGTAAATAATAGTTTAGTTATTGATAATTATCTTGAAACATCATGCCGTGAAGATACAAATCGTACACACACAGCAACACCATGGGGATTATCCTACTATAACAACATAGTAAACAACACCGTAGTAAGTGACCAAGCAAATGGTATTTACTTCAGTTTATGGGGATCAGGATTATTCCAAGGAGGATACTGTGATTACAACAATGTAACAGGTAATGATGTTACAGGAGGAGATACTTCCTGGAGTTACACCATACAAATTATGGGTACAGGTAACATCATATCCTACAACAATGTTAGAGGTGGATATAGAGGAATATCTACACAAGACTTTACAAACAACACCATTATATTCAATGAAGTAAATGGTACAGCACAAGGTATTTTTGCTTGTGAAGGAGCTATAGTAGCTAACAACACTGTACATGTAAATGGTACAACTACTGGTGTTGAAGTTGGTGGAGATGGAGCAATTATTGAAAATAACACTATAACATCCAATTCTGGATCAGCTCTTGTAATTAGTGCAAGTAATATTAATATTAAGAACAATTACTTATGGTCCACATTAGGTTATGGTATATACTCAAAAGGTAAATACATTAACCTCAACATTTCAGACAACACCATTATCAGTGGAAAAATAGGAATTCTCTTTAGAAAACAATCCTCAAGTAAAAAAATAAACTATGTAAACGTGACTAAAAATGTAATTAAATCAGATGGCGAATATGCTATTGACTTTAGTGAAGCTGGAGCAAGAAATGAAGTAGATGTACACATACTCGTTTCAGAATCAAATGTATTGACTTCAAAAGCAGGAACTGGTCTTGAAAAAGCATATCTTCCACCTTCAGTAGGAGGAGGAGACGACCTACCTGACTCTAATAAAACATACACAGTAACAGATAGTACTTATTACACATACTTCACAGATGAACAATCAATAAACACGAAAAAAGTACTTAAAAATGATACTATTATATTAAAAGGTGAATTTAAAAATAAAAACTTCACATTTACACAAAAAACCCATGTTATTGGAGATAATTGTATAATACGTAATGGTACAATAACATTCACAGGTGATGCTTCTGCATCTACATTAAAAAATGTTAAAATCATAAACTATGATAAAAATAGTTTAAATAGACATGGAGTTGAGGTTATTGATGTAAACAACGTTGTAATAAACAATGTAAATATTAATAACTATGATCCATGGGAAAGCTTTGGTATATTCATATGTTCATCAAATGGTAATACACTTACAAACAATGTAATTTACACCTCTGGTGACTATGTAAATTATGGAATATTTGTTTATGCATCAGACTTAAATAATTTAAGTAAAAACCGCGTAACACTAAATCAAAGTAGTAAACCTATAGAGTATGCTGATGAAATAATGTTCAATGATAGAATAGGACTTATTAAAGAAGTACTTCATAACTATGGAATAATTCTTATGTATTCATCATACAACACAGTAGATCAAAACATTGTAAATGGTACATCACAATTTAAAACATACCAATTCCCAGTAGAAGAATGTAAAAACAGTATTGTGGGAATTGATGTATACTATGATAGTAATTACAATACAATTACAAGAAACAACGTTACAATAAACAGTTATGGACCATATGAATATGGAATGGGAGTATTAGGAGCACCATGGGGAACAGCAATCTCTACATTAAATGCTACAAATAACACATTTGCACATAACAATGTACGTGTAAATGGTGGATACTTTGCTACAGGTTTCATTGCTGGTCTTAACAGTATAAACACAACCATATATAACAATACATTTGATGTACATGCCCTACATAACAGTACACAAAAAGGTGATTATACATATGGTTTAACACTTGAAAGTTGTACTAATACCACATTTATAAATAACACAATAAATGCTTCAGCTGCATCATTATACACTGTAGAATTATTTGGTACTAAAAAAAATATTATAACAAATAATTACTTCTATGGAGAAGCAACAAATCCATATGGAATTGCAGGATATCAATCTAGTGATAATACAATAACAAACAACACCATAATTATGAGACAATTTAATTATGGACCAACCAGTTCTGCTCTACATGCTGATGTTATACCATATGGTAAAGAAGGTATAATGTTAATGAAAGACAGTTACAGAAACAAAATAATGTACAATACAATCAATACCAATGCTACAGAATATGCAGTAAAACTAACAGAACAAGCAATTAACACAACTGTCAAAGAAAATTCAATAATATCTTCAAAATATCATGGAGATGATGCTGTATCTAATGGACATAAAACAAATATTGTATCAAATAACTTCAAATACTTCACAAATATAACAGCATATCCATCAACAGGTACAGTTGGATATCCTATTACAATTAAAGCAAAAGTAACTTCAACTACAAGTGATGTTTCAAATTTAACAGTAACATTTAGAATTGGATTAACACAACTTGGTAGTGCTAAAGTTAACAATGGAATTGCACAAATTACTGTAAATTCAACTAGTTTCCTTAAACCTACTATATATACCTTGATTGCAACTGTTGGTGGAACTAACTTCCAAAATGCAACTTCCACATCCCAATTATCCTTAAACAAAACAATGTCATCAAGTACAGTTACTGTTTCAAAAGTTAATGGATTAATAGGATCTAAGGTAAATATGGATGTAGATGTAACTGATTCCAATGGTGCTAAGTTAGAAGGAAATGTTACATTTAAACTTGAAAATACTGTATTATCCACTATGAAACTCACTCTTGGAAGAGCAACATACACCTACACCATACCTGCAAATGCAAAAAGTGGTGTATATACAATTACAGTATTATATAGTGGAGATGAAAACCATAATGCCGGTGTTGGAACTAATACTTTAGGTATTCAAACAAAAACAATTGCAACAGTAAGTAGTGTTAATGGTAAAATTGGAAATCCAACAAAATTCACTGCAAAATTAACATCAAATGGTGTTCCATTAACTAATGGAAAAGTAACATTCCTTGTAGATAACGTTGTTGCTGGTACAAGTAATATAAACAAAGGTGTAGCTACATATAACTATGTTGTACCTACAAACTTCACTGCTAAAAATTATACTATAACAGTAAAATACGATGGAAATGATACATTAACATCTGCTAGTGCAAGTAATAAATTAGTTGTAACCAAATCAATAAGTAAAATAACATATACTCCAGTAGCAGTTGTTGTTAGTGATGATGTTGTTTTAACAGTGAAAGTAACTAATAGAACTAATGGACTTGTTGCAAAAAGTGGAAGAGTAAGTATTAAACTTAATAATAATTACTTAAAATATAGTAATGGTTCCATAATATATGGAAATGTAAATAAAGAAGGTAATGCTATATTTACATTCACAGCACCAGCACAGTACAGTGGTTTAAATAATATTACATTCTACTATGAAGGTAATGATCAATTCCTTGCAAGTTCACAAAAATATACCAATGGATTTATTGTAAGAAAT
>NZ_MAIF01000032.1:0-4393 GCF_001729395.1 Methanosphaera sp. A6
TATTAATATAATTATCAAGATTTTTATACAATTTATTAGGAAATACTGTGTTAATAGCAGTTACCATATTTTCTTCAGAAGGTATATTGCCCATAACTGGTACTTCCTCAGAGTTTACTAATTTTATTGTATTATCTCCCTTTACAAAAGGAGTTTCTAGATAATTAAATATAACCATAGGTTGTTCACCATCATCTGGCATAGTAGTATTTTCTAAATAAATTATCGATTCATTTGATGGTTCATCTACAGTAACAATTGATGCTAGTAAAAATATTGTAGAATTATTTCCTATAATTATTGGAGTAGCAATTTTAGTTTTAACAGTAATATTTGAAAATATAAAACCAACATAACGATTTTTGTTACTTATATTTAAAATCATAGCTTCTTCACAATCCATGTTTAGTGTAATATAACTTAATCCAATATCTTTTGATTCATTATTGAAAATAGTACCTTTTTTAGATTCCATATTTATTGTAATATTATTAAAAGCTACATTTGTCTCATCGTTTTTAGTGATAAGAGTACAATCAGATGTTTTATTCTTTTGAGATAAATATCCTCCTTCAAAGTATATACTAAAATCATATTTACCATTTATTTCAATTAATGATTCTCTTTCATCAGTATTTACAATATTGATATTATTTATACTTACAGTACCACTAGATTTTCCTTTGAATGATACTGTTGAATTGTATAATGTATAATTATTTGGATTATTGAAGTGATTTAAACTATTGTTGATTGTTATATTTTTATTATATAAGTCAGATCCTAATGTAATTTCTGTTATTGATGAATTTATTACTCCATTTTCATCGAAGTATTGATTGTAGTTGTCGTTGGTGATTGTTTCTGTTTTAATACTTTTTGTTTTCGAAGATAAAGTTAATACGGTATTAGGTGTATTATTTTCAACATATATATTATTATTATAAACATATTCCTTTGTTATAGCATTATCTCCACAGCTATATGGACTTTGTAAATAATTGTAACGTACATATACTTTTTTACCTGCCAAAATTTTTTTTAATACTCCGTGTATTATACTTACATTTGTGTTTTCGTGTACTATTATTGTGTTGTTTTCAATATATGTTTTATCGAGGTTATTAAACATTATTGCTTGTGTTGGTGTTGTTGTGTGTGTTGTTATGTTATTTGATGCTATTTTTATGTTTTCTCCTTTGGTTGCTGTTAGTGCTGTTGCTTTTGTTGAGTTTATTGTTATTTTATTGTTGTATATGTTTGTGTTTGTTGCTGTTGTTAGTGTTATTGCTGTTATTATGTTTCCTGTTGCTGTTATTGTGTTGTTGGTTATTGTTGCTTGTACTCCATTGACTGTTATTATTTTTGCTTCATTATTATTATCAATATTAATGTTAGTATTGTTTATTGTTGCTGCCATGTTTATTATTATTGTGTTTGTTCTTGTATCTGTATTTACTATGTTTAGATTATTTATTGTTGCTATTTTGTTTAGTGTTATTGTTGTGTTGTATATTGTGTATTTATTTGGATTTTCTATTGTTACTTCTTTGTTAAATATCATATTTTTGTTGTATATGTCTGATGTTAATACTATTGTATTTAAATCAAATTGGTATATGTTGTTTGTGAAGTATGTGTTGTAGTTGTTGTTTGTTAAATATAATACATTGTTTATTGTTGGCGTGTTATTTAGTAGTGTGTTGTTTTGGCAATTGTTTTGTATTATGGTGTTGTCTGCTCCATTTAATTGTTTGTTGTTTAGTAGTATGTTGTCTTTGATTATGCTGTTGTTTGTATTGTTTAGTATTATTGTGTATAGGTTGTCTGTGGTTATGTTTGTTCCTGTTATGTTTATATTTTGTGAGTCTGTTATTAGTATTGGTGTGTTTATTGTGTTTATTGTTGTATTTTCAACATAGTCTTCTTTAACTAGTTTTCCTATGTATATGTTACTAGAGTTTGTTATTTGTGCATAGTTTCCTTGACTGTTGTATTTTATTGTGTTGATTGTTTTTTGTATGTATTTTATTCCATTTACTTGTGTTTGTGTTGAGTTTACTATGTTAAATACAGTGTTTGTTGGTTTTAATACATCATATCCAGTGTTTAATGTTCCTGTTTTACCATTGATATATGGTGATATATAACTTATTTCAGTATTATTTGCTTTAAATAAGCCAATCATTGTCACATAATTTCCATGTAAATAATAGGAGCTACTAGAATCATTTGATGATATTCTTGTATTATTGGTATTGTATAATTCAATTCCATATATGATGTTTGAGGTTATATTGCTTATTGTTAATTCACTAATTATGTTATTGTTTGATGTTTGGTTATTTCCTGTTATTATTACACCGTATGCAATATTCTGTGAGTTTATGGTTACTTTTGCATTTATATCATTATTATGGGAATCTACAACTTGTATAGCATTTGCATAATTATCTGAAAATACATTAATTATATTATTAGTAATTACGTTATCATCAGTATTTAATAGATTTAATGAGTATGCATATGCATTTGATTGTGTTGTTATTGTATTGTTTAATAATGTGTTGTTTGTGTGTCTGGTGATATTATCTTGTATTGACACTCCTATTGTTGTTCCATATGGTTGTGTTGTTGTATAATTAGTTTTAAATACATTTGATTCTATGTTGTTTTTTGATGATTGTATATGTAATCCTATTGTATCTGCAACACCATAACTACCAGTATAGTTTATGTTATTGGATGGCCCATTTGTTGTTATTGTATTATTATATATGTTGTTTTCATCAGCTAGGAGTATAATTGTGTGTATTGGTGTGTTTGTGTTTACTGTTATGTTGTTTGCTTCGATGTTATTGTATTTTGAGTTGATTTTTATTACATAATCTTTATCATTGGTATTTTGTATGTTTAGTCCATAAATTGTTGTTTTTGCAGTACTATCAACATAGATTGAACAATTTCTAAGAATTGATCCATCAATACTTGTAATAAATACTCTTAGATTTTTTATGTTAAATTGTTTGTTATTTAATGATTGTAGATTTAAACGACTACCATTACTTATAAGTGTGTCTTGTATATTTCCTTCACTATCAAAGTAGGTATTATAATTATCATCAGTAATTGTAATATTTTCTCCAGAATCAACAATATTATCTGATACAATATTATCATTTGTGGATTTCACAGCCATATTTCCAGTAAAAATGGAAGCAGAAATATTATTACTTCTTATACTATTATTAAAAGCATTATTTGTTAATTCAACAGTGTATGATCTATTACTTGTTAAATTATTATTTAAAATAACACTATTATTACCATTAATATATACAAGTCCTTGGATATTGTTATTTTCTACTGTATTATATCCATTAAGATATAAACCATAAGCACTTGTTGGAACTGTTATATTGTTGTTTGTTATTTGTGTATTAGCTTGACCAAGGTTATATATTGCAAAGGTTATCAGTTTTCTAAAATTAAGACTGTAGAATAAGCTAGAGCCTTTCATATCACTAAAACATGAATTTTCAATGACACGATTAAATGAACTATTAAACACGTCATCATTAGCAATATAAATTCCAGTACTATTTTTAAATACACATTCATTCACATAAAGGTTTCCTTTTCCTTGGTATATGTCTGTTTGTTCATTGTTTTCAAATGTACACTTGGTTATGTTTGTAATGAGTGTTACTGATCCATTATGTTGGTTGTAGAAGTCTGCACTTCCCGTGTTTGCTGCAATTCCACTTCCAAATTTAAATGTACTTGCAAGGTTGTATGCATGTCCATTACGGAATGTTGAGTTTACTATGGTTAGTACTTTATCATTGGTTACTGTTCCCCATCTTGCTGCATTATCTATAAATTGACTGTTATGTATTGTTGCTGTACCATTATTGTATATTCCAGCTCCAAAGTTACCTGTACTACTACTTTTACGGTTGGATTCAAATATACTGTTGTTTACAACTAGTGTGGAACCATCATTACTTCTTATTCCTGCTCCTACTCCTGCAAGATTTTCATAGAAATATACATTATCTACTTCAAGATTTGCATAGTTATCTATTGTTGCTGTAGGATATGCATTGATATTGTTTCCACCTTTACTTACCATGTGTTGGAAGTTTAGGTTTTTTATGGTTATTTTACCATTACCTGAGGTTATGTTCATTGCCCAGTTACCTTTTGTTATGTTGTATGTGTTAAAGTATGGGTCATCTCCCCAAACTGTTCCTCCTTGTATGGTATATTCACTTTCTCCATCAATGATTGTTTGATTTATTCCATCACCAATAAAGTTAATGTATTTATTACCATCTATTGTTAGATTTGTATTTCCTGTACCTTTATATGTACCATTTTTAATGTGGAT
>NZ_MAIF01000033.1:0-3362 GCF_001729395.1 Methanosphaera sp. A6
AGTTTAAATACTACTTTTATTAATAAATAACAATGTGAAAAAAAGAATAACATTGTTAAATTTTATATTATAATCAAATAAAAATAACACATAGGGAGAAAAAAAACATGGCACATGAACTAATTTATATGGATAACTCAGCAACTTCACCAGTAGATGAAGAAGTATTAAAAGAAATGCTACCATACTTTAATGAAAAATTTGGAAATGCATCAACATTATATCGTCTAGGAGTAGATGCAAAAAAAGCATTAGACAAAGCAAGACAACAAGTAGCAGACCTTATCAATGCAGATGTTGATGAAATAACATTTACAAGTGGTGGAACAGAATCAGACAACATGGCAATAAAAGGAGTAGCACTAAGTGAAATTCAAAAAGCAACAGACAAAAACCCAAGAAACCATATAATCACAACAACAATAGAACACCCAGCAGTACTAGAAACATGTAAATTTCTAGAAAAATTTGGATTTGAAGTAACATACCTACCAGTAGACGAAGATGGATTAATAAGTCTAGATGACCTTGAAAATGCAATAAAAGAAAGTACCATCCTCATTACAATAATGCACTCAAACAATGAAATAGGAACAATACAACCAACAAAAGAAATAGGGGAAATAGCACGCAAACACAACGTATTATTCCACTCTGATGCAGTTCAAAGTGCAGGAAAAATACCTGTAGATGTAAAAGACCAAAACATCGATATATTATCCTTATCTGGACATAAAATCAACGGACCAAAAGGAATAGGAGCAATCTACATTAAAAAAGGTGTAAGATTTGAAGTATTCATGCATGGTGGAGGACAAGAAAAAGGATTAAGATCTGGAACAGAAAACATGCCTGGAATTGTAGGATTAGGAAAAGCAGCAGAACTTGCAAGAGAAAATCTAGAAACAAGAATGCAACACAACAAAGAAATTAGAGATGCATTAATTGAAAAAGTAACAAGCCAAATTAAAGATGCATATGTAAATGGAAGTCTTGAAAAAAGATTACCAAACAATGTACACTTTAGATTCTCAGGAATTGAAGGAGAATCCTTAATTTTAAGATTAGACAATGAAGGAATTGATGGAGCAACAGGATCAGCATGTTCAACCCATGACCTTAAAGGATCACACGTACTTGCAGCTATTGGAGTAAAACCAGCACTATCACACGGATCACTAAGATTATCCATAGGTCCAGAAAACTCAATTGATGATGTAGACTACATAGTAGCATCAATTAAAAAAGTAGTAGATTACTTAAGAGAACTATCACCATTATGGGATAATGAAACAGATGAATATATTGGAGATAGATTTGAAAAACCATTAGAAGATGAAGATATAGACAGATACTAAATAGGTGATTAAATATGCAATATAGTGATAAAGTAGTAGATCATTACACAAATCCAAGAAATACTGGAGTAATTAAAAATCCAGATGGTGAAGGAACTGTGGGAAACCCAGTATGTGGGGATATAATGACAATCTACATAAAAGTAGATGATGACAACAAATTATCTGACGTAAAATTCAGTACATTTGGTTGTGGAGCAGCAATTGCTACAAGCAGTATGATAACAGAAATGGCTATTGGAATGGATGTTGATGAAGCATATCATATTACAAGAAACGATGTAGCAGATGAATTAGATGGCCTACCACCAATTAAATTACACTGTTCTAACTTAGCAGCAGATGCTCTTCAAGCTGCTATTGAAAATTACAGAGAAAAAAAAGAAAAAGGTGAATTATAATATTATTCATCCTTTAATCTTCTTTAATAGATATGAATTAATTTATTTAAAAAAAAAGTTTACTAGTTTTATAAAAAAATAAAAAATAATAGGAGAAATTAATAAGTTTTTGAAATTAAAACTTTATAACTGGCATCTTTACCACAGTTAATACATGTTTTGTTTTCTAAATCTGATTCTTGAGTTCCAAGTACGTCAATATCAAATTTTTCTTCCATGTCTTTACCACAATCAGTTTCACCACACCAACTACATGTTATGATTCCACCTTTTTTATTGATTGTTTTCTTAATTTGTTCTGGTTTTTCAATGGCAAATGTTTTTTCTTCTTGGAATTTATTTGAAGCTTCCTTCATATCATGAGTAATACTATCTAATCTATCTTTAACAACATCTACAATAGTATTTTCATCATAATCAACAAATTCCTTATCACCAGTATCTCTTCTATTTATTACAATAGTATTATTTTCTATATCTCTAGGTCCAACTTCTATTCTTAATGGAACACCACGTTTTTCCCATTCATAATATTTTTTACCTGGTCTTAATTCACGTTTATCTTGTTTTACTCTAATACCATTATTTTTTAATAATTTTTCAAGATTATCAGTGAAATTTAAAACAACATCTTGATTTTCTTTGAAAATAATAGGTATGATAATTACCTGTTCTGGTGCTACAACTGGTGGTAAACTAAGTCCTTTTTCATCACCATGCGCTGCAATAAGAGAAGCTATTACACGATCTGATAAACCATAACATACTTGGTGAACATAATCATGTGTTCCATCTTCATTTTCAAATTGTATATCGAATGTATGTGCAAATGTTGTTCCAAGATTATGTACTGTAGCTATTTGTAATGTTTTACCATCAGGCATAATCATATCAAATGCCATTGTATATTTAGAACCTGGGAATTTATCCCATTCTGGTCTTTTACTGATGGAATATGGAATACCTAATTCATCAAAAAAGGTCTTATATATTTCAATACCTTCCATAACTTCTTTTTCTGCTTCTTCTTCTGTTGCATGAGCAGTATGTGTTTCATTGAAAGTTGTTATTTCACGTACTCTTATTAATGGTCTTGTATGTTTTGTTTCATACCTGAATGTATTAACTGTTTGATACACTTTTATTGGTAAATCCATATGTGAACGTACCCATAGAGAAAACATTGGATAAATAGATGTTTCACTTGTTGGTCTTAGTGCTAAATGTTCATTAAGATCACGTTTTCCACCTTTTGTTACCCAATAAACTTCTTCTTCAAAACCTTTAACATGTATTGCTTCTTTTGCTAATTCACTTTGTGGAATTAACATTGGAAATAATACTTCTTCATGATCTTTATCAAGCAATTCTTGAAGGGCATTAAGTGCATATTTTCTTATTTGAAAACCTCTAGGTAGCCATACACTCATACCTTTAATAGGATATCTGGCATCCATTAATTCTGCTTCTTCTAATATGTTATGAAACCATTCACTAAAATTTTTCATAAAGTCACCTATACTACTTTTTTTTGATATGTTAATTAGATAAAAATTAGAGTTAAATCTAAAAAATAAAAAAGTTATTATAAATAGTTATGTTT
>NZ_MAIF01000034.1:0-11049 GCF_001729395.1 Methanosphaera sp. A6
CTTTTCCATGAACCCAATCTTTTTATCAATAGCTGATAAGAAATCAGCTATTTTTTCTTGTTCAGAAATTGAAGGAAAAAGATGTTTCGTATTAAAAAAATCATTAATGGGTATATTTAATAATCCATGATTTCTAGCACCTTCTACAGCTATCTTATACATTTCTTTATTCCATTTATTCGAATCAAAATATATTTTTAAAAAATTACTATTGATCTTATTTGTAATTTCAAAACAAATGTATAATGTAGATATAGCTCCTTGATTATATAAATCTAATCTTTTCACAGCACCATAAGGAAATCCATTAGAATAACTTTTATTATATGCAAATTCACCTTTTTTTAATAAGTAATATCCTTTTAAATTTTTACTGGCCACATATTTATCAAAAAATTCTATTTGATCTATTAATCCGTATTTAGCAGAAATAGTCAAAGGTCTTTTCGTTTCTAAATTTTTATTTTTTCTAATGATTCTTGTTACTACATCACATAATTTATAAGTAATCCATTCCCCTTCAAACTCTGGAAATCGTAGTTCTGGTATGTTTTTATTACATTGCAATTCCTGACTATCTTCATCTTTATTTTCTGTTTGTCTTTGCAAAGAGTCATTTTCTTTTGTAATTTTACACATATAATCCCCTTTATATTGGTGGTTCTATTCCTAATTCTTTGCAATATTTTATGATTTTTGCATCTACTTCTTTCATTTCTTCATCTATTTTACGTATTTCACGTACTACTTCATCTAAATCTATTGGTTCTTCTTCCTCGAACGTGTCAACGTATCTTGGTATGTTTAGGTTGTAATCATTTTCTTCAATTTCTTCAATTGTTGCTTTATGTGAGTATTTTTCTATTTCTTCCCTATTTTTGTATGTTGTAACTATTTTTTCTATGTCTTCTGGTCGTAGTTTATTTTGATTTTTAGCTTTTTCATAGTATTCTGATGCATCTATGAAGAGTATATTGTCATCTTCTTCACGACATTTTTTGAATACGAGTATGCATGTTGGTATGCTAGTTCCATAGAAGATATTTTTTGGTAATCCTATTACAGCATCTAGGTAGTTTAGTTCTTTGATTAGGTATTTTCTTATGGTGCCTTCTGCTGCTCCTCTAAATAATACTCCGTGTGGCAGTACTACTGCTAGTGTTCCCTGTTCGTTGAGGTGGTATATCATGTGCTGTACAAATGCATAGTCTGCTTTACTTTTTGGTGCTAGTTTTCCGTATCCGGAGAATCTTTCATCATTTATGAATGATTTGTCACTGCTCCATTTTGCACTAAATGGTGGATTTGCTACTACAGCATCAAATTTAAGCTCTTCGTGTCTGTCATTTTCAAGTGAATCTCCCTGTTTTATGTTGAAGTGGTTGTATTTGACTCCGTGTAGTATCATGTTCATTCTTGCTAGGTTGTATGTTGTCTGGTTTAGTTCTTGTCCATAGAATTCTGATACATCTGCTTCTTTACTTACTCTTAGAAGTAATGATCCACTTCCACATGTTGGGTCATAGACACTTTTGAGTCTGGTTTTGTTTAGTGTTACTATTCTTGCAAGTATGGTTGATACTTCTTGTGGTGTGTAGAATTCTCCTGCTTTTTTACCTGCACTTGATGCAAATTGACTGATAAGATATTCATATGCATCACCAAGTATATCAGAATTATCTTTTTCTAACTCAAAGTCTATATCACTAATGTCTTGTAGTATACCTGAGATTAATTTGTTTTTTTCTGCATTGGTATTTCCCAATTTGGATGAATTTAAATCTACATCTTCAAATAGGTTTTGGAAGTCGTCCTGACTTTCTGTGTTGAACGATGAATCGTTGATTTCTATGAATGCATTGCTTAAACATTCAAGTATTTCTCTTCCTTTATCAATTTCATTGATGACACTGCTGAAGAGGTATTTTGGTTGTATAAAGTATCCTAGTTTTTCGATTCCTTCTTCTTTTAGGTCTTCTATGAGTTCTTCATCCTGGTATGCTTCTTGGAAGTTTATTCCATCTTCTTCAAGTAATTCGTTGAGTGTCATTTCCAGTTTTTCTGAGAGGTATCGGTAAAATATGAACCCTAACATGTAGTTTTTGAATTCGTTTGCATCCATATTTCCTCTTAGTTTATCTGCTATTGCCCATAATTTTGTTTCATAATTTGACATATTGACCACCTAATTCTTTTTGTATTATTCCATGAAGATATTCTTCTTCTATTTCTATTTTTCTCCTATTTAATAAGGTTCTTTTATTTAATAATTCCATAATTTTTGCGTATTTTTCTTGTTTGTCCTGTTCTAGGATTTGTATTTTTATATCTTTTAAGTCGTTTATTTTAACGAATTTTATACTACTACCTTCACTTATCCGTTTAATAGCGTTTTGGAAGTGTGTGCTTTTTAGTATTTGGTATACGTATTCTGCATGGTATCCTGGTTTGAGTCTTAGTATTGCGTAGTTTAGTGGTATGAGTATGTTTTCTTCTTTTAGTAGTGTGATGCTGGTTGTGTCTGATAGGTGTATTATGATGTCGTCTTTTTGTGAGTAGTATTTTTGGTGTGGTTTGTTTATTTGTATTTCTTCGTATTCTATTTGGTTGTTTTGTAGTTTGTTTAGTAGTATTTTGGTTTTGGTTCCTTCTACTATGTTTTTGTATCTTGATATTCGTATTCCTGTGAATATTTCTGCTATTTCTGATAGTTTTTTGTAGGTCATATCATTTACCTCCCCTGTTATTTGTTAATATCAAAAATGTTGTCATACATTTATAGGACTAATAATATATTTTTATATACTTACTATATAAAGGTATGTGTCACAAGAATGTAGGACACAATATTTTTTCACGTAACACCATAATGGAATATATAACAGAATTATAATATAATAAAGACAAATAGTTTAAATAAGTGTTAAGATTAAAATTGAGAGAGGTATTGGGTATATATGTCAACACAATCTGAATCAGCATTAGAAGATATACTAGTAGATGATCTAGCAAACAATGGTTATGAAAAAATCACTATAAGAAATGATGAAGAATTAGAACAAAACTTTAGAAGACAACTAGAAAAATTCAACAACATAACATTCACAGATGATGAATTTGAAAAAATATTGCTCTTTCTAAAACAGGGAACCATATTCGATAAAGCACAAAAACTAAGAGACAGTTACACACTCCAAAGAGAAGGACAGGCAGACAAATGGATAAGATTTATCAATAAAGACGAATGGTGCAAAAACTACTTCCAAGTAGCACACCAAATAAAATCAAAGAACAAACACAACTTCAGATATGATGTAACATTACTCATAAACGGACTACCACTAGTGCAAATAGAACTTAAAAAACGTGGCGTGGAAATCAAACAGGCATTCAACCAAATCAAAGAACGATACCTGCCAACATTCAAAGGACTATTCCAATACATACAAATATTCGTAATAAGCAATGGTGTAGACACCAAATACTTTGCAACAGGAATACCAAGCTCCATGAAATTTGAATACACATATTTCTGGAAAAACAAAGAAAACCGCAACATCAAACAATTAGCAGAATTCTCACAAACATTCCTAGAAAAATGCAACCTCGCCAAAATGATAACACAATTCATGGTACTAAACCAAATAGACAAAAACATCATGATACTAAGAGCATACCAAAAATATGCCGTAGAAGAAATAATAAGACAAGCAACCAAAATCAAACAAAACGGTTACGTATGGCACACCACAGGAAGTGGAAAAACACTAACCTCATTCAAAACCAGCCAAATACTATCAGAAGACCCAAATATTGACAAGGTAGTATTTGTTGTAGACAGAAAAGACCTGGATACACAAACAATGAAACGGTTCAACCAGTACGAAAAAGACAGTGTAGCAAAAGTATACAATACCTATTCATTAATTAAAAAACTTAATTCATCAAAAACTAAACTTATCATCACAACGATACAGAAATTAAGCAATGTTGCAACTAAACATCAAACTAAAGTAGCACAAATGAAAGACAAAAGAATCATCTTCATATATGATGAATGTCACAGATCACAATTCGGAAAAATGCATCAAAGCATAATAGATTTCTTCACAAACAGTCTATGCTTCGGATTTACAGGAACACCAATATTTGTAGAAAATTCCGGAGGAAACAAAACAACAAAAACAATATTCGGAAAAAGACTACACACCTACATGATAAAAGACGCAATAAGAGACAACAACGTACTAGGATTCTCCATACAATACTATGAATCAGTTCCAATAAGCAAAGATGACGTAGACGTAAACTCATTAGCATATGAAGAAATGTTAATGAAAGATAAACGACTGGAAAAAAATGTGGAAAAACTGCTTGAAACATATCCTAGTAAAACACATAACGGTAAATTCAATGCCATGTTTACTGTATCACGAGGAAAATTTATAAACAAATACTACAGAATACTAAAAGAAAAAGCACCTGAACTTAAAATAGCAGCAATATACAATGCTAACCCAAATTCAGAGGATACCAATGGAAAATCAGATTACTCATACCTTTCAGAATATATGGAAGACTACAACCAAACATTTGGAACCAACTTCAGTCCAGAAACATTTAAAGAATACAACATAGACATATCTAACAGAATGGAAAAAAGAGAAATCGACCTCTTACTAGTAAAAGACATGTACACAACAGGATTTGACTGCCCAAGACTAAACACATTATACGTGGATAAAAACCTACAGTACCACACATTATTACAAACATTTTCCAGAACCAACCGTATATTCGACAAAAGCAAAGCTTATGGAAACATTATCTGCTTTAGAGATATAAGTGCAGAAACAGATGAAGCATTAACCTTATTCTCAGACAACGAACCATTAGAAGATCTATTAATGAAAGACTACCAAACATATGTGGATGAATTCAATGAAGCATACAAAAAGTTCCTTGAGTTGACACAAACAGTTGAAGATGCACAAAACCTAGAAAGTGAAACAGAAATAAAAGAATATGTAGAAAACTTCCGTGAATTAAACAGAATAAAAAGCAAACTAGACACATTCCCAGAATTCACCTTCGATGACTTGGATATGGATGAACAAGAATACAATGACCACAAAAGCGTATACCTCGACATATACGATGAAATTAAAAATGATGGAGAACCAGAATCACCACTACATGACATTGACTTCGAACTTGAATTAATACGTGATGACACTATTAATGTGGATTATATTCTTGGATTGTTAAAATACTTGAACAAAGATGATGCAAATTATGAAAAAGATCTTGAAAGAATTAAGAAAATCACCAAAGAAACAGAACAATTAAGAAATAAAAACACATTGATAGAAAAATTCATTGAAAAAGTACTGGGAACTTTTGATAGAACAGAAATGACTGTAGAGGAAAAATTCTATGAATTTATGAGAAACGAACGTAGACAAGCATTCTGTAACCTCATAGAAAAAGAAAATCTAGATGAAACTGCAACACGTAAACTAATTGATGAATACCAATTCTCAGGAATAATGGATACCACGATGATAGAAGCAAGTTTCATCAATAAACCTAAATTCAAAGAACGAAGAGTAAAAAGAAACAGAATAAAAGAAGAATTATTAGAAATATTCGAAATATATGACTAATTCGTTATTTTATAAAAATAGATGTTATTGTCATACATTCATAGGACAACCTTTATATAGTATGAGGTATAAATAATTGTATGTCATACAAACATAGGACAAAATATTTGGTAAAAATATTATATGATGCATTAATAAACAAATCCAAAAGGAGGACAAAACCAAGAATAAAGAGTATTATCCTAGCAAAATATTAGTTATTCATGTCAATGACACGGGGGGATATGAATAAGTTAGTAATTGTTAAGGAGATTAGGAAAAATCTATGGATTAACTTTGATATCATATTACTATGGTGACTAGTAAAATTAATAGTAACATATCCTATAGAATTGCATGCAGATAATAAGAGATGGGATTATGATTTGAAGAGTTTAATTTTCATAGGTTTTATATCCATTGAACATTTTTGAACCTTTTAAGTTTTTTTGTACTTATGAAAACATTCTTAGTTAAAGGGAAATCAAATGTTAAAGTCACCACATTTGATAATTTATTTTTTATTTCTATTTTTAAAATTACATTTTTCTATAATCATCAACGATGAGCTCTGATTTTTTAATTCGTTATATCCACATATAACGAAGTAAAAAATATTTTTGTAGCACAAATGGAGGTTGTGGCACAAAAATAGGGGCAAAAAATGTGGTACAAAAGGGAAATGTAGCACAAAAATATCATGGAAAATGATGTGGCACACGATGGAATTGTAGCACAAAAAAGTAGCACAAATGTGAAATGTGCTACAAATTTATCTCATATCTGTTATTACTTAAATTATCTGATAATGTTTAATGAAAAAAAAGATTTAATGAAGATGTTAAATTAAAATTTCTAAACAAATAATGATAGTTAATACAAAGATTCCCGTTGTTAAAGTAACAATTTTAAATCCTAATTTTATTTTATCTATTTTGGATAATTCTATCTTATTTTCTTCAATTGTTCTTTTATAGTCAACAGATATCTCTTTGTATATTGTTTCAAGATTTGTATTATTTTCTCCATATTTAATTATATCTTCTTCATTTGTCATCCCTTCAAAATCTTTTAAATAATAAGCAGCAATAAAGAAATATAACGCAATAAAATTACCAATTAATGTTATTATTAATAACACTTTGATTATTATCGCTATTTCACTTGATGCAATTTCGTTTAATAAAGCAACATTAGCATAAATGCCACATTGTATTGTTATGATTAAAATTAAAATATTAATCATAGAACTACATTTTTGATCTAATGTGTTATTTTGTTCATCTTGTTCTTTTTTGCTTTTTTGTAGCAAATCCAATAAAAGTTCATATCGTTTAATATCTGATTCTATCATAAGTATCCTTAATAATATTTATATTTTATTTATTATTTTTCGCCGTTTGATTTAGTTACTGTGTTTCTTCTATTATTGCTAGTCCAACCAGAATTGTTATTATTAGAACTATTATTAGAACTATTATTAGAACTATTATTAGAACTATTATTAGAACTATTATTAGAACTATTATTTGACTGATTATTTGATGAACTATCTTTTGTTGTCATATATAGAACCTCCATTAATATTTACTTATTGTGTCCATTTTAAATTCTTCAAAATCACTTTCAACTTCAAATTGTATACTTTCATCTAATGCTTTGAAATGTTCTATTCCACATTTAATTTTGTATTGTTCGGATGGTTTTAGTTCTTTAATATTACTCGTTCCTTTTGTTTCAACAATGAAATATAACTCTTCTTTACCTTCTCTTTCTACTAATATTGCCCAGTCTGGATTATATTTACCTATAGGAGTATCTATTTCAAACCATCCTGGTAACTTCATATAAAATTTAATTAAATTACTGAATTCAAGTTTTTCTTGGAATGATTTTTCAATACCTGAATCAAATATAGTGTATTCATAAGGAGATTTATAACTTCTTTCTGATTTATCATCTTCTCCTAGTTCATTAACATAACGGAAAAGTTCATGTCTTTCAAATTCATCTTCATCATAGCAATCTTCAATTTTGGTATATGCAATTCCATCTACTAAGAATCTTCTTAATTCCTCTTTGATTATTAGAAGAGTTTGTTCTTTATATTCTTCAGGATTTTTCTTAAATTGATTTAAAGTTTCACTTTGAATTAAAATTCGGGCAAGCGTTTTTCTAGTAAGTGTAGTTTCATTTTGTAAATATTGTAATATGTTTGGTAAATCTACACTATCTCCCTGTGATTCAATCACATCCCAAATTTCCTCTTGTGGTTCAATACCACTATATTCAATTTTATAACCTGCTTTAGTAAATATTACCGTAGGATTACCAATGTTTAATTCTTCATGCAAACGTTTAGAACATTCTTCAATTAATCGTTCCGTGTCAAATTGTACTTTATACATGGATTTATGTTTAATTTTATTCCATATTTTATAGAAATCTTCTTTTTTATACTTGTCATAATCTAGTTTTATAGTTTTTCTATCACCACGTTTTTTAACTATTGGAGGTGCAGTTAATGTGCGAATTTCATTTATTATATTATTACGTAATTCTTCTTTATCACTGGCAATATCTTCTACTATTGGAGCTAATTTAAATTCACCCTTCTCAATATCAATTTCAAGTTGAGGTAATATCTTACCATCTTTTTTAATATAACCATTCGCTTCAAGATATTTATAGATTAATTTTGATTTCTGATCACCTAACTCTTCTTCATCACCTTTTCTATTAGTATATTTTGTGAAACTAAATGATGTGTCAGTTATTCTATTAAATTTAATTCCAGTATCTTCTTCAATTTCTTTTTGTAATCCTTCAGCAAATTGATCATAACTTTCATTAGCCATAACAGTTAAAATATTAATATTCGGATTATTTTTAATTCTATTTCCATCTTGATCTACACATAATCTTAAACCACGACCAATTTCTTGTCGTTTTTTCATTTTTGACCTAGTTTCATTAAGAGTACATATTTGGAACACATTAGGATTATCCCATCCTTCTCGTAAAGCAGAATGAGAGAAAATAAATCTTAAAGGAGTTTTCATATTTAATAATCTTTCTTTATCTTTCATTATAAGATTATAAGCATCATTGTCTAGTTTTCCTTTACCATTTGTATCTTTAAAACCTTTTTTATCTTGAGCAAAATAACCGTTATGAACTTGACTAATATCTACATTGATATTATTGTATTCCATGAGTGATTTGTATTTATCTTCTTTAATTAGTTTCTTATATTCTTCTTCAAATATGACAGCGTAATCTCCTAAATTTGGATTTCCTTCTTTATCGTAGATTCTATAATTTGCTACTTTATCAATAAAGAATAATGATAAAACTTTAATACCTTTTTTAAGAAGGCGTAACTCTTTATCTAAATGTTCTTTAATTGTGTAATGAATTAATTCTCGCTTAATAAGTTTTTCATTAGTTTCTCCAACAGCAAGATTTAATTTAATTCGTTCTCCATTAGTAAATTCTACAGATTCTCTGCCTTCAGAACAAATGATATTATCAACAATATATCCCGTATAAATTTCACGTTTAGATAAATCAGATAAATCAGTTTTATTTTTGACTTTCACAGTTTTTCTTTTAGTTACACCTTTAACATTAGCATCTATTTCAATTTTAGCACTATAAGGTTTAGCTTTAACTTCAACTAGTTTCATATATGGAGAATTATGATCATTATGTGATAAAATAGAATCAACTTCTATCTGTTTAACTAATTTTTTATTATATGCATCCACAGCATTTAATTTATAAATATAGTTTTCACTATTGTCTGGAGGGGTTGCTGAAAAACTCACTGTACATAAAGGATTTAATCTTTCGATAGCTTGTTCACCTTTACCATCTTTTTTAGCAGTGATAGATTGAGGTTCATCAATAATAATAAATGGATTTGTTTGAGCAATTAAATCAATCGGGCGGTTACCCTGTAATGTATCTTGTGGTTGATTTATTAAGTTTAAATCCTTATTAAATGAATCTATATTAATAATCATAATATTAATATTGTTATCCACAACAAAATTATGAATATCATTTAATCTACTGCTATTATAAACAAAATAATTATAAATTGGATTATCATATAATCCTTTGAAGTGGTTTCGTGTTATATCTAATGTTTTTTTAACTCCTTCTTTGATAGCAAGACTAGGAACAACTATAATAAACTTAGTGAAACCATAATTTTTATTTAATTCAAAAATACTTCTAAGATAAACGTAAGTTTTACCAGTTCCTGTTTCCATTTCAACAGTAAATTTTAATTTACTTTTGTTAATGTTGTCTGTAGGAGTAATTTCATTTTTTAATTGTACCTTTCTAATATTTTCTAATATTATGTCCTCACGTAAATCAAGACGATTTCCAATACCAATATTACTGGCTGTTTTACCATAATCATCTAAAGTAGTTGTTCTATAAAAACCACCAAGTTGAAAAGGGGAATTATCAGAAGCTTGGCCATTAAACAAATCTACAATAGAACCAATAGCATCTTGTTGGTATTCCAAATTTGATTCAAAATTTAATTCCATGAACAATCACCAACTTAATAAGTAATAAAGTCTTCAATGTTGTTGTTTTCTAGTACTTGGATAATGTTAGTTTTTACAGAATCATCTAAGAAACTAATATCTTTAAATACAACCCTATTCTTGTGTTTCTTATTTTCATCGACTATTTCTATTTCATTTATTATTTCAATTATTTCCTCAGTTACGTCTTCATTTACTTTATCATCTAAACAAACTATTAATGCTCCATAACCAACAGAATAGAATGTATAATTAGATTTTTTAATTTCTTCTATAGGTGATGTTAATTCAATTCCATATTTTATCATGATTTCATAAATAAAATCTAAATCAGTTCTATCTTCTTTTACATTAATCACACTATCATCAAGATATTCTTCTAAAGGACTATCACTAGGATCCCATTCTTTAAAATTTGAGGTGTCTAATTTCAGAACTTTAAAACCAATATCTATATTACTATCTGGATGTTCATCTAACAATTTATCACCAGCTCGACGTATACGTTCTTCACCTATTTCACAAATTGTATTATAACCTTGTTTGTAGGCTTCAGATTTTTCATCTGTTTTTTCACGATATTGAATCATGATAAATTTATTATTTAAATTATTTTGAAGATTTAAATCCATCACAGCTTCTGCTGTTGTTGCAGAACCTGAAAAGAAATCTAATATTATATTTTGTTCTGGTTTTGAAGTTGACATTTTTACTCCAGGATAAAAAATTTTTCTAGATTTTGGATAATTTGGATTTAGTGAATAATTAGTATCCGTAACCATGTTAATTAAATGTTTAATTAATTCTTTTGGTTTAGGGTGGCTTTCCAGTTGTCG
>NZ_MAIF01000035.1:0-2828 GCF_001729395.1 Methanosphaera sp. A6
TTTTGAGGATTATAAAATAAGTTTAAGGTTTTATTTATTTTTTTTAAAAAAAATAAAAAAGAAAAAAGTATATTAAGCTTTTATTATTAAACAACTTTCAGTACTTCTTCCTGAGTTAATATGATTATTACCTGAATATACAACAGTTACATTATAGACTCCATCATTAGCTGAAATATCCATATATGTACTAAGTGTTGCAATTCCATTTGTAATATTTTGAACAGTTACTTGTTCAAAGGTATATTCATCAGTATTATTAACAGTCATACCATTAATTTTAAATACATAATTACCAGAAGTAACTGGTGTTTTAGTAACATTTGAAACAATTGTTGCTTTTAATGTTACATATTCTCCAGGTTTTGCAGTTATTTTTTCAATTTTAATTACAGGATCTTGTTTGAGAACAGTAAGTGTACTATTTACTGAAACAGAATTATATCTATTATTTTCTCCAAGAATAATTGTTAAAACATTTTTTCCTGCTTTAATTGAAGGAACAGTAATATTAACTAATAAATTTCCATTAACAATTTTAGTATTTTTAACAGTTACACCATTAATTTTTACTGCTACAGTTGTATTTCCATAAATTGGATTATTATTTGAATCAAATAATGTTTGGTTAATTGTTATTGTTTCACCAGTATAAACTGTCATATCTTTGCTTTCGAGTTTAACATTGGTTTTAGTAATATTTAACATACCAGTACTTTCAGCTCTATTATATGTGCTGTTAGCAAAGACTATAGTTACTTTTGCTTCTTTAGCACTATAACCTTTTAATATATATGATAAATTAGCAATACCATTTACAACATTAAGTTTGATTATTTCACCATCATCATCTTTTAATGTTACACCATTGATTTTAACTATAGCTTTACCATTAATTAATTTTTCAGTTTCTTTATCTTTTACAGTGAAATTTAAATTTAAAGTACTTCCTGTAGAAATTGTTTTTGGAATATTTAATATAACCATTGCATCATATTTGGTAATAGGTCCATGATTATCATTTACTGTAATATTTATTAGGTTACTAGATGCATTTACAGCATCATCACCAGTTTTACCATTAGCAAATAATGTGTTATTAATAATTGCTACATTGTTTGTAGTTTCAATATTCACTGCTTTGGCATTGTTACCAGCATCTGTAGTTATAACAATATTGTTTGCTATGTATGCATTTGTAGAATTTTGTTGTATTTGGATACCTGTATTTGCAGGTGCAATTTCTTCTACAATAGGATTAATAGGAATATTACTATTTCCTGTAGTATTAAATACATTGTTAGTTACTATTGAATTTGGAGAATGAGCTAAACTCATACCCATACTATAATTTCCTATAGCATTAACTAAGTTTTTATCAATGATAGTATCATATGTTGTATAAATTTCCATACCATATACAATTGTAGCATTTAAATTCATTATATTTCCTGCTACAGTCATATTTCTAGATTCACTTCCACCCATACTTGTTGTGATAATACCAAATGCAAGTGCTTCATTATCTTGTGTGAATATTGTTGTATTGTAACATACACCATAGATTTTATTATCTAAAATACTACAATTTCTTGCAGAGTTACCTATTTGTATACCAGCAATATATCTTTCACTTGTAACATTAATAGTATTATTTGATAGAACTACATTATAAACTTCAGATAAAGCATTAAGTCCATATACAAATCTTGCTCCACTTACTTCTATGTAGTTGTTTGATACTGTTACATTATTTCCACTTTTTAATTCAATACCATCAATGGTTCCAAAGGGGTTATCTTCACCATCTTTTGATCTTCCACTTCTTGCAGTGTTATTTTCAATTATAACATTATTTCCACCATCATTGAATATTGCAAAGGTTAGAGCTAATCCTTCTCTGGGTCCACCAGTCCAGTCTATATCCTTAGCTGGACCATATACATCAACAGTGTTATTTACAATAAGTACATTATCTCCATTATTTGTAATACCTTCTGTAATACCTTCACTATTTGTAAGTGTAATTTTATTGTTTTTTATTGTAATATCCCATGCTTCGTTGTTAATAACATTTTCCATACCAGTACTATTAATAACTAGGTTAGAAATTGTGGAATTACTTGCCATATCTGTAACATATATATGTCCATTGTGTAATGTTGCATTGTTTCCTGTTAAAGTGATAAATTCCTGATCAATTATGAATGTTTTATTGTAGAATGCACCATTTAAAATTACTGTGGTATTGGGGTTGATGTTACGTGTTCCATCATCATCAAAGTATTTTCCATAATTTCCATCTGTTACTGTTATTGTTGGGTTTTCTGTTTTAATAGTTTTGTTTGTATTTTTTGTTTTTGTAGAGTCTTTAGTAGTAACATAAGATTCTGTATCTACTTTTTTAGTAGTTTTTAGTTGAGTTTTTATTGCATCATCCCTATCTGTTTTGATATTATTATCATTATCAGCCACAGTAGTTAAAACAGGGCTTTTGTCTACTTGTGTAGTAGATGATAGGGAGCTAGTATCTACAGAAGTATCATTTACATCTGCTGCAGAAATAGCAGTGAATCCTGCAAGTAATATGATAAATGTAGTTACTAAAAGAATGCAAATTCTTTTATTATACATTGTATAATCTCCTTTTTATTAAAATATAATCGAGTACTTAAAAATAAACAAAATAATTTAATTTTAATTAAAAATACCTGATTATATAATATTTATTATAATTTTTATGAATAATATATTTTATTATAATATGATTTTGAAAAATATTTTTAATAACGAATTAGTATCATTAAAAAAAAAATAAAAAAAAGAAA
>NZ_MAIF01000036.1:0-20067 GCF_001729395.1 Methanosphaera sp. A6
TGCTATGAAAACAGGCCTTAAAAAATTAACTAATAATAAAAAGGAGTATTAAATTAATGTTATGTGTTAATCAAGATCATTGTTTAGGGTGTGGAGCATGTGTTATAGTATGTCCTGTTAATCAAGAAATCTATCCAGAGGTTATTGGAGGTAATGGGCCAGATACAACAGATGTGGTAATGTTAGTTGAAAATGGAGTAATAAAACTATTCCATCCAGAAAAATGTGTAACATGTATGAAATGTAATGATACATGTCCAACAAAGGCAATATATCATAAGGGAGACTAAAATATGGATGAAATGGATATTATCATAAATACAGGTACGAGTATTATCCAAGCATTTTATGAAAAGAAAGGTTCTACATTAAAGGATGAATACAGACAATCTACAGCTGTAGCTTTTATGGATCCAAGGGATATGAAAAAATTATCTCTAAAACCACGTGATAAAATAAATGTAACATCTAAATGGGGAAGTGTAACAATATATGCAGATAAATCCCATGATGCACCACATGAAGGTATGATATTCATACCAAGGGGACCATGGGCCAATATAGTAATAAGTCCAGAAACATATTGCTGTAATATTCCAACATATAAGGGAGTAAAAGCAGTAATTAAAAAAACAGACGATGAAGTATTACTCGTAGCAAATCTAATGCATAAAACATACAATAAATATAAATATAACACAAAAACTCTTGGACAAAAGCCAGTATATAAAAAAATAGGGGAGTAAATAATTTGACGCAAATGCCAATTACTGATTATGATAGACAAGTAAAAAATTGTTCCTGTTCATACTGTGGAAATAATTGTGATGATATTACATACCTACTAAAGGATGATAAAATAGTGGGAGTAAGACATGCATGTAGACTAGGTGCTAGTAAAATAATAAATGATGAAGATCAAAGATTACTAAATCCTATGATTAGAAACAAAGAAGGAATACTTAAGGAAACAACATGGGAAAATGCACTAGATAAAATAGCACAACTTCTAACAAACAGTGTACGTCCAGTACTATATGGTTGGGGAGAAACATCTGTTGAAGCAATAAAAGAGGGAATAAAAATAGCACAAATAACAGGAAGTGTAATAGATAATCAGTCAACAATATGTCATGGTGCAACAATCCAAGCATTTCAAAATGTGGGACATCCTGTTATGACACTTGGAGCTGTAAAAAACAGGGCAGATGTAATAATATATGTTGGAACAAATCCAATGGATGATCATCCAAGACATCTTTCACGTTACACAACCTTTCCAGAAGGATTTTTCAGACCAAATGGTCGGGAGGATAGAACAATAATAACAATAGATCCAAAATATACAAACACGGCTAAAGTATCAGATAAATGGATTAGCTATGATATAGGGGAAGACTATGCCTTTTTTAATACTCTACGTATGATACTTGCAGGACATGAAATAACTGATGAAGAAATTGCAGGAGTTAATATAGAAATATTGTATGAACTTGTAGAAATAATGAAAAATGCAGAATATGGTGCATTGTTCTTTGGATTAGGTCTTACACAAAGTACTACAAAACAGGGAAATGTTGATGTTCTAATACAACTAATAGAAGATCTAAATAAATACTCAAAATGGTCCATGTTACCTATGAGGGGATTTTTCAATGTTAATGGATTTAATATGGCATTAACAACAGAAACAGGATATCCATATGGTGTGGATTATTCAAGAGGATATCCAAGATACATGGTTGGAGAAACAACAACAATAGATCTTTTAAATCGTAGAGAACCTGATTTTTTCATGGCAGTAGCAGCAGATCCTGGAGTTCAATTTCCAGGTTACACAATCAAACACTTAGTTGACATACCAGTTGTACAAGTAGATACTCATTGGGGCCCATACACTGAACTTGCAGACATAGTACTTCCAAGTACAAGAGTAGGTGTGGAAACAAAAGGGACAGCTTATAGGATGGATTCAATACCATTATATATGAAAAAAGTTATTGAAAAACCTGAAAACTGTCATTCAGATCAATGGATACTCTCCCAGATATACAATAGAATAGAAAAACTAAAACAAGAAAATGGAGATAACTAACATGGAATATATTTTAAAAAATGGTATTGTATTTGATCCAGCAAATAATATTGATGGAGAAAAAAAGGACATACTAATAAAAGATGGATACATAGTTAGTGAAGTATCAAAGGATGCAAAGATTATAGATGTTACAAATAAATTAGTAATGCCTGGAGGAGTAGATTTACACTCACACATAGCAGGACCAAAACTATCAGTGGGAAGATTATATCGTCCAGAAGATACAAGACGTGGAATAAAACCTGCACCATGTGGTGCTATTGAGGGATTTGAAGCAGGATTTTCCATACCAACATGTCCAACAACTGGGTACAGGTATACTCGTATGGGATATACAACAGTAACAGAAGCAGCAGTACCACCCTTAGAGGCAAAACATGCACATGAAGAAATAAACAGTATTCCAAACCTTGATATACCAACATTAACACTCTTTGGTAATAACTGGTTCATGCTTAAATATGTTAAGGAAAATAACTTAGAAAAACTAGCTTTATTCATATCAAAATGGTTGAAACTAGCAAAGGGTTATGGAATTAAAATAGTAAATCCATGTGGAAGTGAAGCATGGGGTTGGGGAAAAAATGTAGATGGACTTGATGATCCAGAACCACACTGGGGTGTAACAGGACGTCAAGTAATACAGGCTCTAACTAAAGTAAATGAAAAATTAGGTTTACCCCATTCTGTGCATGTTCATACAAATGACCTTGGACATCCTGGAAACTATGAAACAACACTTGAAACATTTGATTGTGTAAAGGATATTAAGAAAAATAAGAATGTAACAAGAGATCAAGTGTTACATGCAACACACGTACAGTTCCATGCATATAAGGGAACATCATGGAGGGATGTTACATCAGGTGCACCAGAATTGATTGATTATATAAATAAGTCAAAACATATGACTTGTGATATTGGACAGATAACCTTCGATGAAACAACAACAATGACTGCAGATGCACCAATGGAGTATGATTTATACAGACTAACAGGACTTAAATGGGCAAATAAGGATATAGAGGTTGAAACTTCATCTGGACTTATTCCATCAATATATTCTAAACGAGCACCAGTAAGTGTACTTCAATGGGCTATTGGGCTTGAATTCTTCCTTGGAATAAAAGATCCATGGAAATTGGCATTAACAACTGATTCACCAAATGGTGGTCCATTTATCAGATATCCACGTGTAATTTCATGGATAATGAGTAATGAAAAACTAAATGATATGCTTGATAATCAAGTACATAGTTGGGCAACAAGAAGAACATCACTTGGAAGTTATGATAGGGAATATTCCTGGAATGAAATAGCAACAATTACAAGGGCAAGTCCAGCAAAAATACTTGGATTAACAGATAGAGGACATCTTGGTGTAGGTGCAAAGGCTGATGTTTCAGTATATGATATAGATGTCTATGACTTTGATACAACACTTCTTAAAAATTCACAAACACTTGAAAACAAGTTATTAAACAGTTTATACACTATAAAAGATGGTATGATCATGGTTGATCATGGAAAAATTGTTAAATTAGTAGATAGTAAACATATATGGACTAATGTTTGTGGCTTAGAAAAAGAAGAGGCTAATCTTGTAGATGAAATAACACCAGAATTTAATAAGTATTATACTATAAAATATGAAAATTATGGTGTTCCAGATCATTATATAAAACCTGATACTTGTGTAGATATAGAATATGAGGATTAGATATGAGAACTATTAAATTATTTATGAAAAAATTCAGTAAAATACCACTTGAATTTGATAATATACTTCCAGAAAAATTATATGATAAAACACAAAAACAAGTAGAAGAAACCATCATATACAGGGGAAATAGAAAAGAACCATTAAATAAGTACTTCAAGGTAACAATAGATGGAACAACTACAAATCCAGATGAATGTACTATTATAATGGATGGTAACATGGAACGTGTTAAATACATTGGAAATTTAATGTCCTGTGGTAGTATTATTGTAAATAGTAATGTGGATTTACATGTAGGAGCACAGATGTCTGGAGGATATATAAGAGTAAATGGTAATACAGAAAGTTATGCTGGACGTGAAATGACTGGAGGATTACTTGAAATAAAGGGTAATACAAAGGAATTTCTAGGTTCATCATATGCAGGTGAATGGAGGGGAATGTCTGGTGGATGTATAATAGTAGAAGGAAGTGCTGGTAGATATGCAGGAGACTGTATGTTAAATGGTCAGATAATAATTAAGAAAAACTGTGATATACTAGTTGGAAATCATATGAGTGGTGGATACATAGAGGTTGATGGTAACATAACACGTTGGCCTGGAGGTAGTATGAAAAAAGGTGTTATTGTAGTTGGTGGATGTGTAGATGAAGTACTTCAAGGATTTAAAAAACAAGAAAAGATTCATAATCCCCTAATTAATAACAAGTATCATATTGGAACATACACTCTTTATACTGGAGATAATACAACACGTGGAAAGGGTCAACTTTGGATAAAAAATAAGTAGGATATTATATGAATAGACAAATTATTGATTTAAGTCAAAATGAACTTCTTAATTATATTGTTGATAACTTCAAAGAGGATGCTCTACTTGAAATATCATATAATAGGGTTTTTATTCCAGGAAAAATATTATACATAGATAAAAGTAGTGATGTTATAATAACACTTCAATTAATGGGACAGTTATTACATCAAAGAGTGGATATTAATATAAATGAAATCATAGATGAAATAGTTGAACTAAGATATACCTATCATGAGATGGAAGTTATTATAAGATTATCATAAAAAGGTGTGATATATAGAAGTATCTATAAATCATCCAACACTTTTTTTTTATTCAAGTACAGTGTGTCTTGCTTTAAGATCTTTTTCTGTCTGTTCTAAATCTTGCATCATTTGTGCAATTATTGAATCTAGGAATATAAGAGCACTTATTTCAAAAATTGTTCCCATTGGAGATAATGATTGGTGAAGTCCACTTATTTGACGACGTGCATAATTTGGTTCAGAATCAATTTTTGTTCTTCCTTGTAATTGAAGAACTAAATCTGATCTTTGTGCAAGTGTACTGTCAGGATATGATGTTATTGCAATTATTTTAGAACCAATATTTTTAGCAATTCCTGTTGTACTTATAATGTAACTTGTTTCTCCAGAACCAGAAATAGCTATTAAACAATCCTTATCTGTAATAGCCGGTGTTGTTGTTTCCCCAACTACATATACATTTAAACCTAAGTGCATTAGACGCATAGCAAATGCTTTTGCAACTAATCCTGAACGTCCTAATCCCATTATGAAAATACTTTCTACTTCTTCAATTATCTTTGTCATTTTAGAAACATTTTCATCTGTAATGGTTTCTGTTGTTTTCTTAACATTTTCTATTATATCATTTAATGCATCATTATAAATCATGTTTTTCCCCTAAAAAAAATTTAAAATATATTCTACTATAAAAAAAATTGATAATTATTATATTATATTTATAAATAGTTTATTATTTATTATATTAAAATTTATATTTACAATTTACTAAATTATTTTTATATAGTTGTAAAATATTTTTGTATGTAAGGTGTTGTATTATGGACTTTAATAAAAAATTAAATTTTGAAATCAAGGGGCATGTATTTGATTATAAGTTATTTGAAACTCTTAATTCTATTAAAAATAATAAATCTCAAAGACGTGCTGCATCAAGTCTTGGAATATCCCACACAGTTTTAAATAGACGAATATTGTCTGCTGAAGAAATACTTTCAAAGAAACTTGTCACAGTATCAAATAAGGGATCTGTACTAACAGATTATGCTCTGGATATACTTGATGAATATGAAACTTATGAAAATCGTTTATTGGATGATGAAGAGGAGATTACAGTTGCAGGAGGAGCAGTTTCATGTGAATTTATAAGGCAATTGGCTAGAATTTATCAACTTGAAAATATTAAGTTTCTTGAAACTGATAATAAAACTGCATTGAAATTGGCAGATATGGGTTTGGTGGACATAGTTTCATTTGATGATCCTGTACAAGCATATATATATGATTTAGAACCAATACCACTTGCAAGAGATTATCTTCTTTTATTATCACATAAACCTCAAGAATTTAATAGTATACATGATTTAAATGGCCTTAATTTTGTTGAAGTGGAAAATTCTGCACAAAGACTTGCATGGACAACACTAGCAAATTATGATTTAGATTTTGATATAGTGGATGTTGTATCATCATTTTGTGAGGCAATGCATATTGTTGAAAATCATGAAAACATCTATACATTTATAAATAACAGTATGTCATATACATCACAATATACAAGTAACATATTATCTAATGAGACACATCATATAATAAGTGCATTGAATGTTAAAAATAATAGTTTAATAGATAATTTCCTAAATTTTGCAACACATCATGCAAGAAACTTAAGATTCAATTCTAATTTTGAATTTCTATAAATATTTTTTTTTATTTAAAACAGGCATATTCAAAGTTAAAAAAAAGTAAAAAAAGTAAGTATTTAATAATTAAATACTTCTTATTTTGGATTTTAAAGTTATTTTTTAATAAAGTTATTCTTCTAATCTGAATCTTTTTATAACGAAGTCTTTATCAAGTGATAATACAAAGGATGCTGCACGTGGACCTTGTTTTTTACCAATAATTGTTTTATAAATTGCTTGGAAAGCTTTTTGTGGTTTCATTCCAAGTGATTCAAGTACTTCATACATTCTATCATGGAATTGAACATCATTTTCAAATGTTTCACTTTCAAGTATATTAGCAATTTGTTTGAGGAACTCTTTTTGTTCATCTGTTATTTCAATACGTGGCATTTTATTCATAACTTGGAATTTTACAAATTTAGGACCATATGTCTCAAGCCAGTTGTGAACATATTCAATTCTTTGGAGGAATGTATCCCTATCAAATTCACTTAAATCTTCAAATGTAACATTTTCAAGTCTCTCTGGTAGTTGGTTGTTGTTTTTAAGTATTGTGTATATTTTATTAGCATTACCATTTGCTATTTGATATGCTACTGTAAGGAATCTGTATGATGGTTGGAATGGCATTTCATCAGGCATATCATTAATTTGGGATACTTCATATATTTTTGTAAGTTTTTCTTTTTCTTTTTCATTACTTGCTTCTTCTTGACCATATGCAATTCTTTCTACTCTATCATATTGGTCCATAAGATCAAGGAATCCCATTTTTGGTGTGAAATCTTTAGGTTTTAGAGGTTTGTTTCTGAAAATATAATAATTTAATGTTTCAGGTTTACCTATTTTAAGCCAAGCTTCTGGTGAGAAAAATACTCCTTTAGATTTACTCATTGCATCTCCATCAAGTGTAATCCATTCATATGGTACTGGGTATGGTGCAGGATAATTGAATATTTCATCTGATATAATTTTACTAACATCATATGATCCACCACTTGCAGCATGGTCTTTTCCAAATGGTTCACATGTAATATTAAGGATTTTCCATCTTGCAGCCCATTCTACTCTCCATGTTAATTTACCCATTCCTGTTGTGTAGTCAACTTCACCTTCATGTCCACAGTCACATTTATATTTAATATTTGTACCTTCAAAGTCATATGCATGGGTTGTATTTACTCTTCCACATTCAGAACATATTGCATTGTATGGTAGCCAATCTTCACTTAATGGATGTTCTCTGTATTCATTAAATATTTCTCTTATTCTTTCAGTATTTTCTAGTGCAACTTTTGTAGCTTCAGTATATACACCATTTTTATACATTTGTGCTCCACTTTTTATTTCAAGATTTTCAATATCAAATGGTTTAAGAGAATTTACAAATGGTTTTTGGAAGTGTTCTACAAAGTTTTCACAACATCCTTCAGGACATGGGATTTCATAGTATGGTTGTCCAAGATATTTACTGTAATTTTCTGGTAATGGATATGGTACTTTTCTTAATGGATCATAGTCATCTGCAATCCATACAGTTTTTGCATTTTCACCTATTTTTCTTAATTCTTTACTTACTGCATTTGCAATGAATATGTCACAGCTATTTCCAATATGTACTGATCCTGAAATGGATGTTCCACTACCTATAATATATTCATCTTTTTTTTGTTGACTTAATTCTTCAGCTATTCTTTCAGTCCAATGTTTACTCATATATAATCACGAATAATCTTTTTTATTATAATTAGAAATATCTATAGCCTTCCACTTAGTAATCTTTGAATTATCTAAATTGGATATAATCTTTAGAATCTTTAATGAAATAGATTATTTATAACTAGTTTTAGTTTATAATAATAAGTTTTTTCTTATTAATAGGGTTATAGATTAATTATTATTCTAATTTCTTTTAATTATAAAATCATTAATATAATTATTATTTTAGTTTTTCATTGCTTATATTTTTTTAGTGAAAAATATATTAATTAATTATAGAATAATTATAATATATTATAAGATTATTTATTTTAGTCTATATCATTTGTTAGAGATATGATACAATAATTTAGATAGATAAAAATTTTATTTTTGGTGAAAAAGATGTATGTAATAATAGTTGGTGCTGGAAGAGTAGGATTAAATTTGGCTCAATCTCTAATTAGAGAAGGATTAAACGTTACTATTATTGAAAATGATTCTACAATTTCAGAGGAAGTTGCAGAACAGATTAATGCAATGGTAATTCATGGTGATGCCACATCAGTTCAAGTATTAGAAGATGCTGATATTACTGATGCTGATGTTTTTGTAGCTGCAACAGGTCATGATACAGTAAATCTCTTAACATCAGTGTTAAGTCAAAATTATGATAATATAAAAAAGATCATTGCAAGAGTTAATGATCTTGATCATGTTAATGCATTTAAAAGAGTTGGAATTGACATAACAGTAAGTCCAGAATCAGCAGTAGCATCATACTTGGAACGTATAATAACAAGGCCAAAGGTTTCAGATTTAATAATTCTTGGTAGGGGTTCAACAGAATTATTAGATGTTAAATTAGAAAATAAGGATTTATATGGTAAAAGAGTTTTAGATTATAGTCCAACAGAAAATTATATTATATGTGCAGTATATGAAGATAATGAATTAATAATTCCTCAAGAGGATACAGTATTTCATGAAAACCAGAAAATATCAGTTATAACAAAATCAGAATGTGTACAAGAAGTTACAAAATTATTTGCACCATAAACTCATCTTTACTATTTTTTCAGGGAATATTATTAAAATAAGTAGTTTTTTTAAAATAGTTTTAAAATAGGATAAATACCTATTTTAAAAATTATTGTAGATATTTAAAAAAAAATGAATGAATGGTAGTAGGATAATGTTTATCTATTACCTTGTATCTAGTTATCAAAAGCATCTTTATCTGCTTTGTCTAACCATTGATTTACTATTTTTATAGCACAGTAGTTACCACACATTGTACATGTGTCATCTGCTTCAGGTGGTCTTTTATCTCTGATTGCTTTTGCATCTGCTGGCCACATTGCGTGTTCATATTGTTCTGTCCAGTTTAAGCTTTTTCTTGCATGTGCCATTGCTATATCGTCTTCTCCGAATCTTTCAAGGTCTATTGCTAAATCTCCTGCGTGAGCTCCGATTCTTGTAGCAATTACTCCTTCTCTTACATCTTCTGGTCCTGGTAGAGCTAAGTGTTCTGCAGGTGTTACATAACATATGAAGTTTGCTCCATATCTTGCACATTGTGCTGCTCCTATAGCAGATACTATGTGGTCGTATGCTGGTGCAATATCTGTTACAATAGGTCCTAACATATAGAATGGTGCGTTTTTACACATTTTTTTCTGAATGTTGATGTTTGTTTCAATTTCATTGATTGGTATGTGTCCTGGTCCTTCTACAATAGTTTGTACTCCTCTTTCTCTTGCTCTGTCTACTAATTCACCTAATACAATTAGTTCTTGTATTTGAGCTCTGTCTGTAGAGTCTGTGAGTGCTCCTGCTCTCATTGCGTTAGCCATACTTAAACATACATCATATTCTTCTACAATATCAAGAACTTGATCGTAGTTTTCATATAATGGGTTTTCACAGTCGTTGTGTACCATCCATGAGGATATGAATGAACCTCCACGACTTACAAGTCCACCGTTTCTTCCTTGTCTTTTAAGTCTTTTTAAGGTTTCTCTGTTTACAGAACAGTGAATAGCCATAAAGTCTATCCCGTCTTTTGCTTGTTTTTCAATGTTTTTAAGCATGTCATCTGGGTCCATGTTAATTGCTGAACCATCTTTTTCTATTGCTTCTACAGCTGTTTGGTATATAGGTACGCTACCTACAGGTTTTTTAGTGTTTTTAAGTACAGTTCTTCTTATGTTGTCTAAGTCTCCACCTATACTTAGTTCCATAAGTGTGTCTGCTCCTGCTTCTTCAGCAATTTTTGCTTTTTCTAATTCCATGTCTAAATCATTAATATCGGTGGATGTACCTATTGTTGCATTTACTTTTGTTCTTAAGTTTTCACCTATACCCACTGCTACTGTTTCTCTTTGGTTGTTATCTGGAATTGCAATGTATCCTTTTGCAACCATTTTTCTTATATATTCAGGATCTAATTTTTCATCAGCAGCCACGGTTTTCATAGCTTCAGTAATGTTTCCTCTCATTGCTTCTAGCATTTGTGTCATATTATTTAACTCCATATTTGTTATGTTCTAATGGGATAATTCTTGTTAGAAATTATTTTTTTTTAATATTGTTTTTCTAATATTTTTTTTATCCCTTTGTTTTAGACTAATTACTACTAAGATTTATTGAGTATATAAAGGTTTAGAAAAATCATTAAAAAACACCATTATTTTTTTGTCTTTTTGGGACTTTTTCTTATGGAACTTTATTTTTTTACAAAAAATATGAAGCTTTTTAGACTTTTTTCAAGTAAATTGTAATCTAATTATTACAAATTAATAAAATAGTATTATAACATACTGTAAAATAAGTATTTTTCATGAAAAATATTACATAAAATTAAAAAAATAGGAAAAAATGAAAAATAAAATCAAGTATTTTTTATAGTATATTTTATTCCTCATTGGGCCATGTGTCATTCATCTTAATAAGTGCTTGTTCTCTAGTTGGAATATTTGTCTGTGTACCCTGGGTTTCTACAATATATGATGATACAGTACTTGCAAATCTACCACATGTTTTAAGGTTATTGTCTCTTAAATATAAACTTAAAAATGCTGCCTTGTATGAATCACCAGCACCAGTAGGGTCGAATGATTTGGTAGGTACGGCTTCTATTTTTAATGGATCTTCTCCTTTAACATAGATTAAACTTCCTTTTTCACCAAGTGTTTGAATAATCATATTTGGTCCATTTTTCATTAATTCATCAATATTTTTCTCTAGTAAATCACAGATATGTTCAATTTCATGTTCATTACCAAATAATATATTACAATTAGCAACTACTTCTTTTAAATCATTAGTACTATAGAGATGTAAATCCTGTCCTGGATCGAATGATACTAATTTATTTTGTGAATAAGCATATTTTCCTGCTTTTATATTATATTCAGGGTCTCCTGTTGCAAGATGCACAGCTTTAGCTTTATCAATAGCTTCTTTAGGTACTGGACTTTCATGATATTTTTTAGCAGCTCCCCAATAGAAATAAAACATTTGTTCATCATCAGGATTTGTTAAACAAAATGCTGTAGGTGTTTTATGTTCTTGGGATAGTATCATATCAGATATGTCAATATTTTCATTAAGTAATTCTTTTTTATAATCACTATCTTCAAAGTCATTACCAACACAGGATATAAGACCAACATCTAATCCCATTTTACTTGCAACAACAGCAACATTACCAGCAGCTCCACCATGTAATGTTTCCATATTATCTATTATAGCTGAGGTATTAATTTTTGAAAATTCTCTTACTTGCATAATATAATCAAAAGCAGTATGTCCTAATACTAGTAAATCTACGTTTTTCATTGTTATCCTCCATATTTAAGTTGGATTGTTAAATCTATGATTTTTTTTTCATAATGTATATTGAAGTTTTTCAATATGCCTATTATAATCATATGTCTAAATAAGATTATACAATTTTTTATTATATTGTAGTAATTTATAATTATAATCTTGAATAAAAAAAATAGTATAGTTAATATAAAGGAAAAATATTCGATGTTTAGAGAGAAATTATCTGATTATTATGATAGAGATGTTATCTTTTCTATTATAATGGGAATAATAGTAGGATTACTTGTTGTATATATCTGTATTATATTTAATCTAGCAATATGGGGATTTAATATATATCTTATATTTGCACCATTAATTGCAGGTTTTGTAGAAACATATCTTTCTCAAAAATTAACAAATACAACATCTGGAGCTATTAGTTCAATAGTATTATTTATAGTAACAAATCTTATTGGCTGGCTATTTCCAGCACAGGCAATTACATGGAATGTATTTACTATTGGTGGAATAGCAATAATGTTACAAGCAGCATTTCCATTAACAGTAAACTACATTCTAATATTTTTATTACTGTTGTTTGTCTATATCTTTGGTAGAATTGGTGGTTTTATAGGGTTGTTATTTGATAAAAATCTATTTGATGCTCCAAAGAAGATAAGTGATATAGGTGATATGGATGAATTAAATATTTTAATTTTAAATAATCAGCCAAAGATACCAATAAAAGAATATCATGGACTTGTATTTGCAGAGGAAATATTTGAATTTGAAGAAAAAACCCATAATGAAAGATTAGAATATTTAGGTTCTAATTTAAGTAAAAAAAAGTCTATACAACATAGAGACTATCTTATTGCAAGGGATTATATTCTATTAATACTTGAAAAAGAGGCAGTTAAACTTAATGCTAATGCTATTATTGATATTGAAATAGAATATACAAATTATAATCAACAGTTACCTCCAGATATGTTAATGGCAGCATATGGTACTGCAGTAACTATTGATGAAAAATATTTATAAAAAAAGAAGATGGATTATTGTTCCCATCTTTTTCTATCTAATAATTCTTGTTTTTTACCTGCATTCCATCCACCAGAAGCAGTTTCTGCATGACCTACTTGTTGAACATATCCTGTAATTCTATCATACCATTCAACATTTCTAGTTTCTCCACAATGTGTACATTTAGTTTGTAATCCTTTCATCAATGTTTTACAATTTATACAGAAACTTAAAGCACTACTGTATGCCCAGAATCCAATATCTGTTTTATGTGTAATTTTATTAGTTAAACTCATTAAACTATCAGGGTCACTGTATGATTCTCCCATAAATGCATGGAATATGTGTCCACCTTGTGTTAGAGGATGATAGTCTGATTCAATTCTTATTTTTTCTGGTAAACTTAGTGAGGTATCTACAGGTACGTGGCTACTGTTTGTATAGTAGGAAGCATTACTATCTCCATTACATATTACTTGGTCAGGATATTTTTCTCTGTCCATGGTTGCAAATCTATATGCAGTACTTTCTGCTGGTGTTTGTATAACTCCCCATCTTAGTCCTGTTTCTTTCTTAAGTTCATTTGCTCTGTCATTTATGTGTTGAATTACTTTTAATCCAAGATTATTTGAGTCTTTATCTTCAAGTCCAGCACCAGTTTGTGCAAGAAGCATTTCATTTAATCCTACAAATCCAAAGGATAATGTACTGTTATCAACCATGTAATATGGATCTTCACCCATTTTTTGTGTTAAAAATGGTAGTATGTTGTAATCATTTAAACATTTTAGGGCTCTTTCACGTCTAAGTAGTAATACATCTTCTACTATTTTCATGTAGTCATCTAGGTAGTCGAAGATTTCTGTTTCATCACGTGCATTATATCCAATTCTTGGAAGGTTCATTGTAACATATGCAAGATTTCCTGTTCTTAAACAATCTTTTTCCCAGTCACCTGTCCAGTTATCTGATAATCTGGTACGACATCCCATGTAATTTGCCATGTTTCCCATGTATTTTGGTAACATATTTATGAAGTATGCTGTTCCAAATTTAGCAGATAAAAAGTGTACTCTTTCAATATCTTCGGTAAATTCTGGTGTTAAACATTCTTTTCTTAGGTAGTATATTGTATTTGGGAAAAGATGTGGTTTTCCCTCTGCATCTCCTTTAATTAATGCTTCAGTGAATGCTCTTTGGAGAAGTCTTACTTCTTTTTCATAATCTCCATATACTCCCATTACTTTTCCACCAGGTCCATATGCTGGTTCATTTTTAAGGAAGTCTGGTACAGTAAATTCGAGTCCTATACTTGTAAATGGTACTTGTCCTCCACGTGCGGCATATGCCATGTTTAGGTTGAATATTAACATTTCAACAGATTGTTTTATTTTTTCATATGGAAGTCCTGCTGCAAATGGTGCTACAAACACATTCCATAGACTCATTGCTTGTCCACCACTCATGTTTTGTTGTGCAGCTAACATTATTTCTCCTGAATGATTCATTAATGTTTCAATATGGTTTGGACATCCTGCTACACTAGTATGGTCTCCTGTTCCATCTACTTTTAATCCATATCGTATGAATTGTCTTAGGTCGTGTTGTAAACAGTTTATTGGTCTTCCTGCAAAGAATTCTAAATCATGTATATGTACTGTTCCATTCATATGTGCATCTGCCAAGTTATGTGGTAATATATTTAGTAGTGCATATTGTTTTAGAGATTCATCTGCAACATATTTATGTATTGTTTCAGGGTTATGCATCATATTTGCATTGTCTTTATTTCCTGATTCTATTAGATTTGTTATGTTGTATACTGGCATTCCTAGTCTTGTGTATTTTCTTCTTAATGATTCAAGACCATTTTCTGTTAGTTTGGTATTAACCATTTCTCTAATTATTGGTGCTGTTAGATAGTCAAGTTGTAGTTTTTTAAGTTCTTTATATACTTCTGTTGCTATTTTATCTGCTAGTTTTGGTGTTGTTTGTGTTTCTTGAATTAATGTATTTGCAATTTTTGATTTATCAAATGCTTCTATTGTATCTCTACCTGTTCTTACACGTAGTGTGTTGTTGTTGTAGTATTTGTCTGCTAGTTTAGTGTTTTCTTTTTGAAGTAGTTTGTATATTAGGTTTTTGATTTCTTTGGTTGTTATGTTATCATGTGCTTTTTTAGATACTTTGTATGCTATTTTTTCTGCTAAACCTAATGGGATATTAATCATAATACATGATTTTACGAGTTTTTCATAACTGAATTTTTCCTTTATTCCATCATTTTTTATTACATGAATTTCATTAAGGTTATATGTATCTTGAATTGTTTCAGGATCTTTCATCATAATTACAACTTCCATTTTTTTCTATAATTTATTCTTTGATGTAAGTAATATTTAAATTCTTACGAAAAGTAGTTCTAATCCATTGAAACTATACTTAATTTTTAAATAAAAAAATAGTTGGGGGTTAAACTAGTATTTTCTAGAAAAATGCATCTAATGAACTCTGTTTAGATTTGTCGCTTTCAAATAATGAGTTAATTCCTGTCTCTAATATTTCAATACGTTCTACAACATACGGATTTATTGGATATCTGTGTGATAAATCCTTAGATATGTCTAGATACTTAAGAACAGATCCTTTTGAAATACTTAAAATTAAGTTATTTCCACAAGTACATTCTCCTGATAGTGGAATACGTCTGTATTTAGCTCCACATTTAGTACACCTTACTTTCTGGCGTGAGAATGCTCTAATATTTCCTGCCATATCAGGTAGGAAGTGGGAGTTTAAAACACCCTCTACAACACCTTTTTGATCAACTGCTCTTAGTAGTTCGGCAAGTGCAATTTGACTTTCAACTTTGTCTGTCATAGTCTGTAGAGTCTTATACAAACAAATTTTTGGTCCGGCATGTATCGAACTAGTTGGATGGGAATACATAAGACCATGATACTGATTATCAGTACCTAATCTTGATTCCACATTATCAACTAAATCATTAACATCAGATGGTTTAACACCACCTTCTTCAGTTTTATGATAAATTTCTAAAGGAATTCTTTTCATACAATCAATATTATGTGATTCATCATCAATTTCCTCAGGATCAATTCTAATACTTAAAACTAAAGGAGCATCCATACTTCCACCACGAGTACTTGGAAGATATGTTTTACCAAAGTTTAACAATGCATCTAGAAGTAACATTACAGCATCTTCATCACTATCACAATTTCGTCTTTTTGCAGAATGGAAATAAGGATGTGCATAACAACAGGATGCCTTAGTAAATCCTACAATACGTCCTAAAACACCAGCAGATGTGTGTGGTGCAAGACCTGCAATTAAATGACCAACTAAATCAACCCTATTTTCAGCATTATAAAATGGTTCCATATGATAATAACGTATGAGTAAATCATCAATAAATTTAGAAACCTTTAGAAGATAATCACCACAACTTTCACTAACAACAATATCCTGAATCTTAATTTCAATAATTTGATTATCATTAGTTATAGGCTTGCCATATATATCTTCAGTATATCCCATTTCTAGAATTTTTTCATATGGAACTCCAACTTCCCTTGGAATAAAATGTGTTAAGGGCAAATCTGTAGAATCATGTCTGATAGTACCATCACGATATGTGAAAACATCATTACGAGCACGTAAAATACCTTTTTCTAATGGTTCAGGATATTTATCCTCAGAAATCAATCCTTTAACACCTTTTACCTCATCTAAACGTCTTACATTAACATTCTCAAATGCATCCATAAGTAACTTATCTAATTTAATATTCTTAGCAGCAGAACTTTCAAGCTCAGTTCTACTTCCACAAACAGGACACAAAGCCTTAAATGATGAAACTTTACAATCAGGATTAGTACATTTACACTTAGCAAGTGTTACCTTGATAGTACCTTTCTTTGCAGCCTCAACAATGTTACGAATATTACCAGCATAATTTCCAATAGGGAAAAGTGAATGAGGGGCAGGTTTCATAAGACGTTCCTTAGTTTTTTCAGGACGACCTACACGACCACCTATATAAGTTGGAGCCTTAGATTTAATAGAAACTGGACTAATCATATTAACAGCTTCAATAGTTTCCATATCTTCATCTGGAGATAATGATTTATTAAGAACACTCATCAAAGTATATAAATTATCATTAGACATAATTAATGATTTATTATTCACATGATGTGGAATTCCAAGAACTTCAATAATTCTTTTATGATAATCAATAGGTATACGATTCATATCAGATTTAAATACATCTTCTGGACTATCAATTAAACTATATAAATAATTGTGCAAGTCATTCAATTCCTCTTTTGTTACATCATTATAATAAAATGTAAACTTAGGATGAAGTGGTGTATTTGTTTTTTTAGCAATATCAAATGCTTTTTTAGCATCAATATCTAATTTAAGAAGGGCATTTAACTCCATATTCTCATTAAAATCAATTCCAAACGTATCATGAGTTTCTTTAAAGTATTCTGAAGCTTCAATTTCTTGAGCCCACCATTCCTCACACCAAGCTGAAACATCAAGTGGAATATTTCCACGAAGATATTCTCCAAATGCAACAAGCATATCACCAAGGAATATTATTTCATTAACATCTCTTCTAATACTAATTGCCTTGGACACATCATTTACCTGAATAACATCACCATTTTTTAACTTAACAATAGGTCCTTCAATAGAATCACAAGGTACAACACAATTACCTTTACCAGGTTTTTCAATTTTCATCTGTGTACCTATAGCTAGAAATTCAACAATTTCCATGGTAGCAGGATGTATAGCCATAGAAGCTAAACCACTATCACGTGTACGTCCATATCGTAGTCTAAAACCACCTTTTGCACCAGGATATGACATAACTGGTCTTCCACCAATGATATCTTCCATGTATTTAGCTTTCTTCTTAGGTTTATTCTCTGAAGATTCTTCTTTTTTCTTCTCTTCCTCTTTTGTAGATTTAGGAGCTGTAAAATATTCAAGCCAATCCCATCCATCAATTTTAAGAGTTTTAGCATATTTAACAATCTTTCTTGATTTTTGAATAACTCCTTCAGCAACAGCAAGAAGTGCTCCTCCACGAAGATTGTTAGTTTCTACACGTGGAAGATCTCTGTTTTGTACCTCAACAGGATCTGTTTGTTCACCAGTAACTTCTACAGGAATTCCTCTAATAGCTAATCTAACTTCATCAGGTGTAGGGGAATATTGAAGATTTGTTACTTCAGATTCATATAATTCAACTTCTTCAACATATCGCTCTATTTCATCATCAGTAGGTTTATATCTGTCAAGTCCTTGGGACATACGAATATAATCACCAAGAAGTACAGCTAGTGCAGCAGCAGTACCTCCAGCACTACGAATAGGTCCAGCAAAATACACACCAAAACATTTAGTTCCATCACTATTATCTTTAATTTTAACCTTAGCAATACCTTCTAGAGGAGCGGCTACTACTCCTTCTGTTAATATAGCAAGAGCAGTACGTATAGCACTATCTGCATTTGCTTCTTGAACTTCATAATCATTTGGTTGTCCTTCAACATCATCTTTAGTTGCAATTTCTTTAGCTATTTGGAATGCAACTTCTTCTCTTGACATACTTTTTTCTAATTCTTTTATTCTTTTTGCAACGCCTTCTGGACCAACAAGTCCCTCTACTCTTTCGGCCAAGTCCTTTGCAAGGGGTATTTCAGGTTCTAATTCTAAATCTTTTCCTTGTTTACGTGCTTCTCTGGCAATAGCATATAGTTCTTTAGTTTTTTCTTCAAGCATTCCAAAATAATCCATTAAATGTAGCCTCCATACTATGTATTTAATATTATTTAAAAAAATATTAGTATTATAATAATATATGTTATTTGTAATTTATAGAATTTTACTACTATTAGAATATGTAGTATAAAAAAAGTAAAGAAATAAAATTATTTTATTTTTATTTTATTTAAAAATAGGGAATATTTCTATTTTCATTTATTGCATCTGTACATGACATAGTATCATAGAGAACATATGCCCACCATACAAAACCTATTAAAAACATGATAAATAATCCATAAGGTAGAGTTTTTAATAAATCTGAGAATATGAATGCTAATGTTATTTCAATTCCAAATTCAACTATGCCTCTATAATATAGTCCATTATATATATTTCCAAGTCCACAGAAAACAAAAGATAATGCAGTTGCAATGAACTTATTTTTTCTAATATTGTTTGTTATGTGAAGGCCTCCTTTTATATATGATAATATATTATTAATATATTAAATATTATTTCTTTAATTAATTCAATACTTAATTTATCAAATTACCATATACATTACGGGAACTCTGGTTAAAATAAGTCTTTATAAAAAAAGATAAAAATAATTCAATGATTATAATCACTGAATTTTAAATTAGAGTTATAAATAATAGTATAATTACAATTAATATAATTATAATTAATAGAATAATGGAGTGATTAATACCTTCATTAGAATCTGGCGTATTATCCTCATTTACCATAACTTCTGTGTTTTTATCATCAGATGTATCTTTTTTATTGATAGTTTCATCCGTAGTTGACGTGTCTATTTTATCAATAATTTCATCAACAGAAGTATCTATTTTATCAACACTTTCTTCTATATCTACATCAGCATCTGCAGTACCTTTAATAAATTTTTCTTTTCTTAAAAATTCAGTAAAGGATAATTTATCATCTTCACTTGTCATAACAGGTAACCTCCCATATTAGAGAATTAATAATTAATATATGATTTATCATTATTTATTATTATGGTTTTTTTAAGGGTTTTTTTTTAATAAAACTTTTATTTCAATCTGATTTATTTTATAATTCTTAATAAAATTTTTTTAATATAAAAAATACAAATCATAATATACATAACTAAGAAGAAATT
>NZ_MAIF01000037.1:0-2608 GCF_001729395.1 Methanosphaera sp. A6
AACAAAAACATTAAAAACAACAAATGATGTTAAATCAAGCATAGTTTTAAAGATAAATCCTATAACAACAACAGCACAAAAGAAAATAACTCTTAATGCAACAGCATATACTAGTAACAATAAACCACTTAATAATGTTGATGCAGTGTTTAAAATAAATGGAGTTACAATTGGAAAAACAAAAACAGTTAAAGGATTAGCTTCATTGGACTACACAGTTCCTAAGTGGGGTGCAAAAAACTATAATTTATTAGTAAAAGTAGGTGAAACAAGTTCTACTTTACCTCAAAGTGCAAATACTACATTAAAATTAGTAAAGGATAATGTTACAATTAATATGGGTTCATATTCTGCAGCACCTTCTTCAAAGGTTGTTTTTAAAGCGAATATAACACAGTCAAATAACATACCACTTAACAACGTAACAGTTGTATTTAAAGTTAATGATGTTACAATAGGAAAAACAACAGTTTTAAATGGAATGTGTAATATGACATACACAACTCCTAAAAATCCTAAAACATATAAATTAACAGTTAAAGTGGGTGAAACAAATTATACACTTTCAAAAACATTCAATACTAATTTAAACGTATTAAAACCATCAAAAATAACAATTTCAAGCAATATTATTGCATCAAAAAAATCAACAGTAACACTCACAGCTAAAGTCACTGATTTAACAGGTAATCTTGCTTCAAATGGTAAAGTAGCATTTAAAATCAATGGTAAAACAATATCTACAATATCATTAGTAAAAGGTATGGCTAGTGTTAAATATGATACATCAAAACTATCTGCAACAGTAAACAATGTAACAGTAGTTTATAGTGGAAATTCCCAATTCAATGCAACTAGTGCTAATACAAAACTAAGAGTATATAGTCAAACATTCTCATATAATGAAATACTTAAAAAAGCATACGATGTTAATTTATCTATTGAAAAATATCATAAAATACCAGAGTATGTGTTATTTGGAAATACCAAAGTGTCTTCTAATGATTTTCTATACATGGTATCTAAAGTATTAAGTTCAAATAATACATTTTATGCTTTAAATTATGAAGATAAAACAACATCTTCAACTTCAAAATATGGGGTAAATATATATAAAAACGATTATATAGCTCTATCAAAAACATTAGTATCATCATATGATACTACAGGATATTCTCCAGTTAGTATAAAAGCTGCTGATTATTCCTTATCGTATGAAGATGCATATTATTTATTAACACGTGCAGTATCATACTTATATGTGAATAAAAATCTTCCAAATTACAGTACAGTTCGTAATATACCACATGCAACAAGTTCTAATATAACAAACACAACACCAACATTAAATCCATCAAAAATAACAATTTCAAACGTCATTGTAGCAGAAAAAAAATCAACAGTAACACTCACAGCTAAAGTCACTGATTTAACAGGTAATCTTGCATCAAGTGGTAAAGTAGCATTTAAAATCAATGGTAAAACAATATCTACAATTTCTGTGGTAAATGGTATTGCAACTCTTAAATACAATACAACACCATTATCTACAGCATTAAACAACATAACAGTAGTTTATAGTGGAAATTCTAAATTAAATGCAAACACTACAACTTCAAAATTAAGATTATATAATTATGTATTTTCATATAATGAAGTACTTAAAAAAGCATATGATGTTAAAGTATATATTGAAAAATATAATGCATTACCAAAAACTGTAATGTTTGGATCTGTTGGAGTATCACAAGTTGATTTCTTATACATGGTATCTAGAGTATTAAGTACAAATAATAGTTTTTATGCAATGGGTTATATGGCTAAAACATCATCTTCAACTTCAAAGTATGGAGTAAATATATATAAAAACGATTATGCAAGTTTATCAAAAGAAATTGCATATAACTTTGATACTTATGGATATTCTCCAGTTAATATAAAAGTAGCTGGATATTCCTTATCATATGAGGATGCATATTATTTATTAACACGTGCAGTATCATACTTATATGTGAATAAAAATCTTCCAAATTACAGTACAGTTCTTAATATAAAAACTGCAAATCAAACAAGTAATCCATCTACATCTAATCCATCTACAAACACAGTACCTGATGGATATTCACAGTATCTTGTATCTTCAAAAAATTGTGAAGTAAATAGTACTGCAATTAAAAATGCACTATCAAAAGCAATTGCCGGAGTTACAGGTACATATAATCAAGCTGTAGCTATATTTAATTATGTAAATAAGCATACATCATATAGTGGATATTATAATACAAGGTATGGTGCAATTGGTACCTTAAATCGTGGATATGGTAATTGTGTAGATACAGCACACTTAGTAATTGCAATGATGCGTACAGCAAATATACCTGCAAGATATTGTCATGCAACATGTTACTTCCGTAGTGGTCTTGTAACAGGACACGTTTGGGCTGAAGTTTATGTTAATGGTAAATGGTATAAATGTGATGGAACATCAAATAGTAATACCTTTGGAAATATTGTGAATTGGAATAGTTGTGGTAGTATAACTAGATACATATCATTACCATTTTAATATCTCTTTTTATTTTTTTTTTAAATATTTAAAATAAAATAA
>NZ_MAIF01000038.1:0-3610 GCF_001729395.1 Methanosphaera sp. A6
GTTCCATTAATTATATTAAATATAGTAACAAAGACTGTGTTAAAACTAAGTAAATCCAATTCTTTTGAGGAAACTTCAATATTGTCTTTACTAAAATTAATAAGATACTGTGTATTTATAATAATATTTCTAGCATGTCTTGATGTAATGGGCATAAATATACATTCATTATTTGTAAGTTTAGGTTTAGTAAGTGTAGCAATGAGTCTTGCCGCAAAAGACACATTATCAAATGTTATTTCAGGTTTAATTATATTTATAGAAAAAAAATTCCAAGTTGATGATATGATTGAAATTGATAATCAAAAGGGCCAAGTAGATAAAATTGGATTAAAAGCTGTACAGCTACGTTCAAAAGCTGGTTTAATAATTATTCCAAATATATTATTTTCAACAAAACCCTTTGTAAACTACACTAGAAATGGATATTATATAGAATCATTCACTGTTTTTTTAAAAAATGAATATATTCTTGATGAAAAAATAGAACAAATGACACAAATACTAGAGAAAAGTACATTAATATTAAAAGATCCTAAATATAAAATTTTTGTAAAAAATATGACAGAAGAGGGTGTTGAAGTTTTAGTTAAAGTTGCAGTAGATAATCCATTGGATGATTCATATATTATTTCAGAATTAATGAAAGAATTTAAAAGAAAAATAGAAATTGAAGATAAAAAATAATTTTATCTTTTTATGAATTATCAGATACAAGTTGGGCTAAATAAACCTCTACTTCTAATTCTCCATCAATTAAATCTTTAGTTTCTTGTCCAAATGCTAAAAATTCTTCTGTTTCCATATGTTTTTGTAGAGATTCTTTAGTTTCCCATTTTTCAACAAATAATAATGTATCAGTTTCACTATCTGCATATAAGTTGTAACTTATATTTCCCTCATGATTTCTTGATGCTTTAATTAAAGCTTCAGCTTTTTGGATTATGTTTTCTTTTTTGTTTTCTTTTGGATTGATTGTTGCATTTACTATAATCATTTATGTATCCTCCAAAATATATTCTTAGTATTATATTAATGGGGGAAGTTTATATATTTATTTAAAAAAAATATATGGAATGGAAAAGTTCCATATTTATTGTAATACTATTTTTAATTATATGATTCTTTTCTAAAATATCATTTTTTTTTAGATTATGTTTTTTCCATATTGATTATAGTCAACAGTATATTTGTATGGAATATATACTTCATTTCCAGAGTAACAAACAGTAATATTTTTATTATTGATTATAGGTAATATAAATGTAGTATTGATTTTAGTTGGGGATATATTGTTACTTATAATTTTATTATTTATTTTCAAAATTATATTTCCATTATAAGTGAGTTTATTTGTTTTTTCTCCTTTTAGAATAATATTTTTTGAAGTTCTTGTTTTTATACTAACATAGAGTTTCTGTTTTATTAGTGTTAAAACTGTACTATTTCTATTAGAATAATATCTGCTACTTCCACTATATACTAAATCAAGAGTATATTTTTTCTTTTTAAAAGTATGTGGTATTTGGTAGTTATTTAGGGTTACTGTTGAATTATTTACATTTAAAAAGATAATATTCCCATTCTTATATCTTATTGTTTTATTATTTATCTTTAATATGGCTCTTCCACCATATACTTTATTATTATTTTCATCAAATAATTTTACTGTTATATTAATATATTTTCCAGATTTTACTGTTATTGGAGCTATGTAACTTTTAACTTTGTATTTATTTAATGTTAATATGGTGGTGTTGTATAGATAAATATTGGATGTTTTTTGATGATATTTAATTTCAATATCATAATTTCTTCTTTGAAAAGTATCTTTAATTTTATAATTTAGAAGAGTAATACTATTATTTTCTATTTTAATTTCATGATTTCTAATTGATACTTTATTTATTTTGAAAATAATGGTTGCATTTAACTCTAAATTTAGATTATATATGTTTGCTGTAATATTGATTATATTTCCTGGATATGATAATATCTTCTTTAGACTAATATATGCCCTATAGACAGAGTAGTTGAAGGTTTTATGGGTTGTTGTATTATATGAGTCTGTTATATTGACAATTCCATTATATGTACCATAATTTTTAATAATTATGATATAGCTTATTTTTTTCATTTCACCTGGATTTAGATGATTTATAGTCCATATTCTTTTATTTATAATTTCATTGTTATTTTCTAGTATATATGAAATAGTTATATTATTACCTGTTATTTTTCCAATATTTGTTATGTTTATTTCATATTCCATAATATTTCCAAGAAGCACATTAGTATATTCTGGAATATCTACGATATATTTTGGTTCTAAATATTTAATTATCTTAGTTGTAGTTGTATTTTCATTATTTAGAAAGTTATATATGTTTATGGTGATATTAATGTCTTCTTTGTTTGTACTAATGGAATTTATTATAATACTTGTATTTTCCATTGATTTTAATTTAGGTATGTGCCATGTATTATTTATTATATTATAATCACTACTTGAATTAATAAGTCGTAAATTATATGGTAGTATGTTGTTTACTATAAGATCATACCCTGTTTCATAGCCTATATTTTTAATTTTTATTCTGTATTGAATTGTATCTTTATATGTGTAGTTTTTTGGTGTGTCTAGTATTATTTCATACACTGGTATTTCTATTGTTATATTGTATGTTGTATTTGTGGGACTATAATCATCAAATCCATTGTAATAGAATAGTAGAGTGTTATTTTTGGTTTTATTTAGAATAACATCTGTATTAAAACTACCATTAATAATATCTAATGTTTTAATTGTCATGTTTTCATAGATTATATCAATATTTCCTCTTGTAACTGTTGTATTGTATATTGGATTTAAAATGATTTTTCCATCTATTGTTATGTTCATTGGATTTTTAGGATTTTTTATTGAAGTTATATTTAGTGTTGTATTTCGTAGATTATTTTTGATGTATTTGTTATTATTAACTTCTATAAATCTATTTTCAAATCCAATAAATAGATCTAATACTTTGTTATTATAGAATGTTGAGTATTTTACTGTTGTATTTATATTAGATGATAATATAAGTGCTTTATCATATATTATATTGTTTTTAAAAATATTTTCTATTATATATGTACTTCCATTATTGTAGATTCCTTTTTTTGTAATGTTATTATATGTTATTGTATTATTATGTAAGATGAGTTGTTGGTAGTTTTCAATGATAGTTTCCATGTTATTATGGGATATTAGGTTATGTAGTAGTTGTAGATTATTTTTATTTGTACTTATTGTATTTATTATGTTTTTTTCTATAGTACTATATGATAGAATGGTGTTGTCTGTATTTAACATGTTTTTTTGAGTATTGTTGTATATTTTTGTATTATTTATTGTAAGTGTAGCTTTACTTGTAATTAGATTTTCATAGACTGTGTTGTTTGATAATAAAGTGTTGTTTATTAAGCTTTCATGTTCTGTTTGAATGTATATTATTGAGTCATATGCTGTATTGTTTATAAAATTTGAGTCTATTATCTCTAGTTTTGTGGTGTTTATATTATATATACTACCACCTATTGTTGCTTTGTTGTTTGTGAAGTATGTGTT
>NZ_MAIF01000039.1:0-2186 GCF_001729395.1 Methanosphaera sp. A6
CAAATAGAAATGGAACACGTACAACAACAATCTATCTCAAAAGAAGCATCAGCAAGATGTACAGCTGTTACATTCGAAGAACTTGAAAAATTACACGACAAATTCGGTACAAAAGTATCAATGATGTCAACAGTAGCAGATATGAGAGAAGAAGAAAACGGTCTTAGAGGATCAGAATTCGACGTAGCAATGGATGAATCATTCGAAGCATGTGCACAAAATGGAGCATCAATGCTTTGTATTGAAACAGTTGGTGGTAAAGTAGTATCAGATTATGGTATATCAAGAGGAGATGCAAGAGCAATACTCTATGGTATAGGTGTACTTGGTTCTATTGATATGGAATACATGTGGACAAAAATTGTAGACATAGCAAAAAGAAACAATGTAGTTCCTGGTGGAGACACAGACTGTGCACAAGCTAACACTGCAATGTTCCTTGCAGGTGGATTAACCAGTAAAAACGTATCACACACAATTGCAGCAGTAGCAAGAGCAATTGCAGGAGCAAGAAGTTTAGTAGCAGTTGAATGTGGTGCACAAGGACCAACAAAAGACTGTGGATACGAAAACCCTATTGTAAAAGCAATAGCATCCGTACCAATCTGTGCAGAAGGTAAAAACGCAACATGTGCTCACTCAGACCTTATGGGTAACCTTACAGCAGCAGTATGTGATGTATGGAGTAACGAATCTGTATATAACAGAGAAGAAATGGGTGGACCAACACCTGGTGTATGGTTACAATCATTAGGTTATGAATGTGCTTTAATGAACACAGCAACACAAATCGGAACAAACAAACAATTAAGAGATACATATGTATTAGCTGATAAATACCGAGACCCTCAAGGTGTAATTCTTGCATACGATAACGCATACAAAATCGGTGAAGCAATTACAGCAGAAGGAGAAGATATTTACTTAAGATCCCGTGCAGCAGCAATTAGAGCAATGGAATTAATTAATGAAGCAGTAGATGAAAAACGTATCTTATTAACAAGATTTGAAAGAGATACACTTGATTCCACAATGAAAACATACGAACAATTACCAGATGACAAAGACAAATTCATAAAAACATGTATCAAACGTTACGGAAGAAAAGTAAAAGAACACGACCCATCACAATATGAATTATAAGTAATAGCGGTGTAGTGTAAATTTAAATATAAAAAAAATTTATTAAAAGGATGTGTGTATAAATGGTTAGCCCTTTAGAAAAATACTATGACAAATTTGAAGATTATGAAAAAATTGCTGTAAGATACAATGTTAAAATTGAAGGTCCAGCTCTTAAACCTGAAGATGACCCAGAAGTAGCAGAAATCTTACCAGCAGAAGAAGGAATAAAAAGAACAGTAGCATTAGCTGTATTATATGGTGATAAAGACGAATGTGATGCACAAGTAGAAAAAGCATTAGATGCTGGTGAAGAACCAATAGACCTTATTAACAACGCTTTAATGAAAGGTATGGATGGAGTAAGTGCATTATATACTAAAGGTGAATTCTTCCTTCCTGATTTAATGCTTGCAGGAGATGCAATGATGTCTGGAGTAGCACTTTGTGAAGCAAAACTCGGACACAAAGCAGATTCCAAAGCAACAGTATGTTGCTGTGCAGTAGAAGGAGACCCTCATGATATTGGTAAAAACTTAATTGTAATGTTCTTAAATGCAAATGGATACGAAGCAGTAGACCTTGGTCGTGACGTACCTAACACTAAAGTAGTAGAAGCAGTAAAAGAAAACAAACCAGTACTTGTAACTGCAACAGCATTAATGACAACAACCATGACAGCATTTGGTAAAATTATAGCATTAATGCAAGAAGCAGGACTCGACACACCATTTGGATGTGGAGGAGGAGCAGTACGTCGTGACTTTGTAGAAGAAACACCACAAACATTCTATGGTGTAGAAGCATATCACGTACCAAAATTAGCAGATGCAATTGTTGATGATGGTAAAACATGGGAAGACATCAGAAAAGAATACTCTGACATTGTTGGAGAATATGTAGCAGCATACTCCTAAGTATGTTAACACATATTTTTCTTTTCTCTTTTTTTAATTTTTTATTTAAATTATATATTTTAATTTCAATGATTTTAGAGTTATTTTTGAGTTTTTTTAATTACTACTTTAAGATTTATTTTTTTAAGTTTTATTTATTATAATACA
>NZ_MAIF01000040.1:0-2464 GCF_001729395.1 Methanosphaera sp. A6
GTGGTTTTCTTAAGAATGTATGTAGTTATAGTTACTGGAACTTTATCTTTTACATTTACTGTATATACTTTAGTTTTACTGTTGTATATATTATTTCCAAGGTATTTTACTGTTATATTTTGTTTTCCTGCCGGTAATTTAAATGTTAATAAGCATTCACCATTTGTTAATGCTTTTGTAAGTAATGTTTTACCATTATTTATTATTGCAACATTACCATTTACTGTTGATTTATCTGCACTAGATACCATTACTTTAAATGTTGTATTTGAAGTTAAAGAGTTTAGGATGTATGTTGTTATACCTGTTTGAACTTTAGATACTTCAAATGTATATGCTTTAGATGCAGCTTTATAGTATTTATCTCCAAGATATTTTACTTCTACACTTTGTTTTCCTGCTGGTAAATTAAATGTTAATAAGCATTCACCATTTGTTAATGCTTTTGTAACAAGGGTAGTTCCATTTTTATTTACAATAGATATTTTACCAGGTACTTTTGTTTTATTAGTATCATATGCCATTACTTTAAAGGTAATGTTATTTGTTGTCTTTTTTAAGATATATGTTGTAAAACCAACAGTTGTTTTTGTTGTTGTAATGGAGTAAGTTTTAGAAGTTGGTACATACATACTATTTCCAAGATATTTTACTTCCACATCTTGTTTTCCTTCTGGTAATTCAAATACATATGTGTTTGCACCATTTACTAATGCTTTTGTAAGTAATACTTTTCCTTTATGTACTATTGAAACATTTCCTGTTGTTTTAGAACCATCAGCTGCTTTAACTGTTATGTGTAATGTAGTGTCTTTTACAGTTTTTTTAAGAATTTCTGTTGTAAGGGTTGTATTTATTTTAGGAACTGTTATTGTTTTTGAATCTGAAGAACTTGCATACATATTATTAGATTCATATACTGCTTTTAAATCATGCTTTCCTGGACTAATATTGAATATTATTGTTGCTTGACCATTTGACATACTTTTTGATGTTTTCTTATTATTTGCATATAATGTTACAATTCCTTCATTTAATGTTTTATTGTAGAAATTTATTCCTGTAACTTTTACTGTTGTATTTTTTGAATTTATATTTAATACATTTAATGTGATTTTAGTTGATACTTTCTGTCCAACAAATGTGTTATTTGAAATATATACATCATTTGTAATATCTTCTTGTGTATCATTTGATAGTTGAATATATTTTGTTTTTGTTTCATTGAAAAATGATGAATCTATTATTAATGTAGCATTTTTTAAAATACTTTCACTATATATTGTATTTGGTCCAACACCATCTGTGAATCTTGATTTATATATTTTTGTTCTTCCATCAGTACTTGTAATTGAACTTCCAGCATCTTTTACTTGATTTTTTGAAAAAGTACAATTTCTTATTGTAGTTGTTGTAGTTTCTGTACGATTTGCATCAGAGAATATTGCTCCTCCACTTTGTGCAACATTGTATATGAAATCACAATTTTCTATAGTAGCTATATTATGTGTTGATATTGCTCCACCAAAGAAAGAACCTGCATTATTTATAAATACAGAGTTTGTAACTGTTAATTGATTTCTATTATTTATTACTCCACCAACACTAGCTTCATTATAGAAGAATTTTGAATCTTTAACAACTGTTGTACCATAGTTATCTATTGCTCCACCATTATCTTCAGTATAACAATTTATGATTATAACATTATTTAGAACTAATTTATTCTTTGGATTTACTCTAATAAATTGATATTTAGTATCTCCATCAATGATATATCCATTACCATTGATTGTTAATAGAGAATTTGTTCCTTTAAGAACTAAATTTCCACCTAATGTAATATTATTTTTCAAAGATAATGTTTTTGTTTTTCCACTAGCAGAAGCAATATTATTTTTAAGATCATTGTATGTGTTTATAGAAATTTCTTGTGTAGCTGTTTTTAAATTTTTTTGTGTTTTATTATGTGTAGTTATTTTATCTTGCGTACTTGCCACTTTTTTGTTATTTTCTAGTTGTGATGTTGTTTTATCTGTAGTTTGTTGTACTTCTTTATTATTTTGTATTGCTATTTGTGTTTTTTCTGTATTTTTAGGACTTTCAGTAGTAACAACATTGGTATCACTTGTTTTTTCTACTTTTTCAAAGTTAATAGTATTGTTTGTATCAGCGGCTGATACTGCTGAAAGTAGTATTGTTAATGAAATAAGTGTAATTAATATAAAACATGTTTTATTATTAATTTTCATTAAAATATTTCCTCCATTTTTTTTATATTTTTTGAATTAATAAAAATAATTTTTTTTAAATTACCTAAATTCATTAATCCATGAATATAATTTATTTATTTTATTTAAAATAAGTTTTTATTTTTTAAATTATAATTGAAAATAAACTAAATACTTATTTTTTTATGATAGTATAAAAAATTTTATTTTAATAGTTATGTTATTATTTCGAA
>NZ_MAIF01000041.1:0-4647 GCF_001729395.1 Methanosphaera sp. A6
TGATGCAATTATTTAAATATTATTAATTTTAAATCTCCTCGAGAATATATTAAAACAAATAAAAGCCAATAATAACCCAATAATATAAGCTCCCAATACATCTGAAGGATAATGCATGCCAAGATACAATCTAGTTATACCAATAATTAAGGGACAAATCAAAAACAAATCAAGATGTCCATATGATTTACCCAAAATATATGATAAAACAGTCATATTAACAGTATGTCCTGACGGAAAAGAATAATCCCATTCATGACCAATAACAACAAGAGATGATAAAACATCGTATGGTCTTGGTCTCATAACACCTAACTTAATAATTTCAATTACAAAAAATGAAACTAAAAGTGAACATACAAGAATCTTAGATACTCTTTTTCCTTTTAAACCACCAAATAAATACAACAACAATGCAACAAACAATCCAAAATATAACAGTCCCCCATATGAAATACATATCATGATACTATCAAGTAGAGGTGTGTGTATTAAATGATTAAAAAAATATAAAATCATCAAATCCAAAGAATATAAAGACATGACAACACCACAAAAAAAGAAAAAAAAGTGAAAACTCATCTATAAATATAACTCAGAAATCAATTGAGCATTAAGTATTGATGCTCCAGCAGCACCACGAATAGTGTTATGACCAACAAGAGTATATTTGAAACTATTATCAAATACATCTTCTCTTACTCTACCAACAGATACACTCATACCATGACCTGCATCTCTATCCATACGAGGTTGAGGTCTATCTTCCTCTTTTCTCACAATAACAGGTTGTTTAGGTGCAAAAGATAGATTTCTTTCTTGAGGTAATCCTCTAAATTCAGATAATGTTTTTTCAATATCATCTACTGTAATATCTTCCTCAAATTCTATTGAAACTGATTCAGTATGACCATCAACAACAGCCACCCTATTACATGAAGCACTTAATGGGAAATTTGCCCTATCTACAAGCCCACCATTGACTTTTCCAAGTAAATGTAATGTTTCAGATTGCATTTTTTCTTCTTCTCCGCCAATATAAGGTATTAAATTATCCACAATACCCATTGATGGAACACCATTGTATCCAGCACCACTAACAGCTTGCATAGTAGTTACAGAAACTCTTTTAAATGTATATTTATCAAATAATGGTTTTAAAGTTAAAGTTAATGCTATGGTTGAACAATTTGGATTTGTTACAATACATCCATCCCATCCATTAATATCCTTTTGTAGCTCCATCATTTCAAGATGTTCAGGATTAACTTCCGGAATTACTAGTGGAATATTTTCTTTCATACGATTTACACTAGCATTGGATGCAACAATATATTTCTCTGCAAATGCTGCTTCTACAGGTTCTGCAAGCTGAGCAGGAAGAGAAGCAAATACAAAGTCTACATCATCACTAATCTCATCAGGATTCGTATTAACAATTCTCATATCCCTTACTTCTTCAGGAATAGGAGTTGTTTGATGCCAAGTAACAGCATCTTCATATCTTTTACCAGCAGATTTCTCAGAAGCTGCTACATTCACTATATTAAAATCTGGTACTTGAGATAATAACTGGATAAAACGTTGACCTACCATTCCAGTTGCACCAAGTACACATACATTTCTTACCATGAAAACACCTACTTATTATAATCCCAGTACATCAAACATGTCTGCAATATTTTTATCTTGTTTAGAACTTTGGTAGTTAATTGCACGAATTACACCATTTACAAATGCTTGTCTTGTAGATGCTCTGTGAATTACTTCTATTCTTTCACCATCACCACAGAACATTACAGTATGATCTCCTACAATATCTCCACCACGTACAGCATGTATTCCAATTTCATTTTCTGGTCTTTTACCAACCATACCTTCACGGCCATAACATGCTTTTTCCTTAAGATCTAGATTAAGATTTTCTGCTACTATTTCTGCAGCTCTTTTTGCTGTTCCAGAAGGTGCATCTTGTTTGTTATGATGATGTGCTTCTACAATTTCAACATCGTATTCATTACCTAAAATTTTTGCAACTTGTCCTACAATTTCAAAGAATACATTCACTCCTGTGGCCATGTTTGGAGAAATAACTGCTTTAATATCATTATCTTTAATAGCTTTATGCATGACATCTAATTGTTCATCATTTAATCCTGTTGTTCCAACAACAACATTTACACCACATTCAGCACAAATTTTAACTGTTTCTACTGCTGCTTTAGCTATTGTAAAGTCAACAAGTACATCTGGTTTAACTTTTTCTAATTCAGTTTTTAAGTCTTGTGAACCAATTATTTCCACACCCATTGGACCTAAACCTATTTGTTGACCTAAATCATTACCTGCTAGAGGACTATTTGGCATTTCTATTCCCATTACTACTTCCATATTATCTTGTGCTTGTACAGTTTTAATGATTTTAGAACCCATATTTCCTGCACAACCTGTAACTGCTACTCTTATCATGTATTACACTCCTTTTTATATTAAGTTATTTTCTTTAAGAATCTCTTTTAATATTACTTCATTTTCATCACAGATTTCATTTATTGGCATTCTAAGTCCACCAACATCCATACCCATAAGGTTAAGTGCTCTTTTTGTTGGTGCTGGGCTTGCTTCAATAAATAGAACATCCATTAAATTAAATAATTCATTTGATAAAGTTCTTGCTTCATCATAATTTCCATTTAATGCATTATTTACCATTGTTGATGTTTTATTAGGCATTATATTGGCCACTACACTAATTACTCCTTTAGATCCCTGAGATATCATAGGTAGAGTTAATGAATCATTACCAGACAATACTGTAAAGTCATCTAATAAATTTTCAGAATTCAACCTACTAAATACATGAGCCAATTTATTTAAATCAGGATTTGCTTCTTTAATTGCTACAATATTATCTAATTTAGCAAGATTTATTATGTTATCTACAGATAAATCCACACCAGTTCTTGAAGGTACATTATATGCAATTATTGGCATATCACATTGATCATTTAATAATTTAAAATGATTATACAAACCACTTTGTTGAGGTTTATTATAGTATGGTGTTATAACTAGTGCTACATCTGCACCAGCATCTTTAGAATAGTTTACTAAATCCAGTGCTTCAGATGTTGCATTACTACCAGCACCAGCAATTGTAGTTACTCTACCATTTGCTTGATCTACCATTATATCTATTACTTTTTGATGTTCTTCTAGTGTTAATGTTGCTGATTCACCAGTTGTTCCTGCAGCAAGAATACCATCAACTCCTCCTTCTATTAAAAAATCAATAAATTCCCTATATTTTTCTTCATTTATTGTGTTATCATTATTAAAAGGTGTTATCATTGCTACATGTGTTCCTTCTAAATTCATTGTAAAGTCTCCTTAATTAAGTCATATGCCTTATCACCATCGTTCCAATCTACAAATACAACAACTGCTGTTTGACTAGATGATAATTCAACAATATTTATTTCATTTTCATGTAATGGTTTTGTTATACTGGCTATAATGCCTGGTGTATCTATAAAATCATGACTTACCACAGAAATCATTGCAATTTTCTGACCTAAAGAGATTGAACTTAATGTATCTCCACCAATAACTAGATCATGTAGTTTTTCATGAGCTTTTATGGCCTCATCCTCTTTGAAAAACAAAGTTATTGAGCTTTCACCAGTAGATATGCCATATATATTTAATTTATTTTCACAAACCTTTTGTGTTATTTGTGCTATAATACACTGTTGATTCATTAAATTTTCGCCAACAACTGCAAGAACTGATAATTTATCATCACATTTTGTAATTGTAATAACATCATATTCTTCATGTGCTGGACCTATAATATCAGTTCCCTGCACTCTTAAATCTCCATATTCGAAACTTATTATTTTTGCTTTTATATTAGGATCTTTGTATCTTAAAGCATTAGGATGTAATACTTGTGCTCCATAGTTAGCTAAGTCTATCATTTCTTCAACGGTGATTTTATCTAATTTTCTAGCTGTGTTTAATTTACGTGGATCGGTAGACATTACACCCTTTACATCAGTAACTATAACAACTTCATCAGCACCTAAACAATGTCCTATTAAAAATGCTGATACATCACTTCCACCCCTTCCAAGAGTAGTTACAGAACCATCAACATCACATCCTAAGAAACCACAAACCACCGGAATTATTCCCTGATTTAATAATTTCTTTATATACTTTGTTACACGTTTTTGAGTTTCTTTTTTATCAATTTTAGCATTTAAATAGTTACTATCTGTAATTACAGGCCATTTTTCACTAAATGGATCTATAAATTCTGCTTTGACACCTAATGATTCTATTGTTGCTGCCATTATACGTACACTTTGCATTTCACCCATGCTTAATATGCCTGCTAATTGTTTTTCTGTTACTAATTCGCCTATTGATTCATTTACTAATTTAATTGACTCATCAGTAGTTTTATTAATAGCAGATACTACTACCACTACTTGATTTCCTTGCATGTATTCATTAACAACTGAATTAGCTGCTTTATAAATTCTTTCACCAGAACCAACTGATGTTCCACCAAATTTTGCCACAACTATTCCCATAAATTCACCTTTATTATAATATATTATTTTTTTTATTGTTTTATTA
>NZ_MAIF01000042.1:0-3605 GCF_001729395.1 Methanosphaera sp. A6
ATAAAATAAAAAACAATATAATCTATTTATATTCAAAATAAAATAGAATTAAAGGCTATTTTTTAATATAAAAATAGAAGAAAATGTTGTTTCATATTTAATTAATAAAGAGAATAGGTGATTTAGTTTGAGTGAAACTATAGTAATATCCCCGACAAGTCGTCAAGAGGGACATGCAGAATTATCAATGGAAGTTGATGAGAACGGAATAGTAACAACAGGACGTTACTTTAGTATTACACCTGTACGAGGAATAGAAAAAATGGTTATTGGAAAAAGACCAGAAACTGCTCCAGTACTTGTTCAAAGAATATGTGGAGTATGTCCAGTAACACATACATTAGCATCAGTTGAAGCAATTGATGATTCCCTAAAAATAGAAGTACCCCAAGCAGGACGTATTTTAAGAGAAATGTGTCTTAATGCACATATGATAAATAGTCATGCAATACACCACTTTTTAGTAGCTCCCGACTTTGTACCAGATAACCAGTATAAAGAAGTTGTTAAAAACATATCAACAATAAGAAAAAATGCTCAATATGTTGAAGATACAGTTGGAGGAGAAGGAATTCATCCATCTGATATTAGAATTGGTGGTATGGCACATAACATAACAAAAAATACAAAAAATAAAATTAAAACAAGAATCAGTGGGATGATGAAACTTCTAGAAGAACATGTGGAAACAATGGCTGGACTAATAGAAGATAAAGATTTCCCAGACAAACTAGGAGCACATAATCAACCTGTATTTGCTTCAGATAATACATATGGTTCAAAAAATAATCTTTCTATTAATGAAATAGAAGAAATATTACCAAGTTCTTGGTATGATCTTCCAGATATTGGAGAAAGAGCATGTTCACAAATTCCATTATATAAAGGAAATGTTGTAGAAACAGGACCTAGAGCAAGAGCATCAAAATTCCGTAAATTTAAAGAAGTAGGAGTTAAAGCACAACATCTTGCACGTGCACAAGAAATGATAAATTCTGCTGAAAAAATACTTGAATTAGTTGATAAACTTGATACATCTGCACAAGTAATGGCAGATTACACATTAGAAGGAACAAATCGTTTAGGTGTAGGAGTAATTGAAGGTCCAAGAGGAACAAATATTCATTCAGCAAAAATATCTCCAGAAGGATACATCAGTTATTATAATGCAATTGTACCTACAACATGGAATATTCCAACAATGGGACTTGCTACTGAAGGATTCCATCATGAATATGCTCCACATGTAATAAGAGCATACGACCCATGTTTATCATGTGCTACACATATGATTGTTAAAGATGATGAAACTAAAGAAGTATTAAAGGATGATATGGTTCAATTATAATTTGAAGGTATATTATGTCATATAATCATGAAAATTTAATAGTAGGCTGTGGAAATATTCTCTTTGGAGACGATGGTTTTGGTCCAAAGGTTATTGAATATATGAAAGAAAATAATGTTGAAATACCTGGAGATACTTGTTTAATTGATGGTGGAACTAGTGCTCCTCATTATATTTTTACATTACCTCAAGACAAATGGAAAAATATTATAATCATAGACATTGCATTATTAAACAAAAAACCAGGCACTATTGAAGTTTTAAATTTAAATCAGGTGAAAGAAGAAGATAGATACATGGATATACATGGTATATCGGCTACATACCCATTACATGATTTAGAAGATAGAATCAACATTCAAATTGTGGGATGTCAACCAGAAAATGTTCCACAAGATATGGATTTAGAGTTAACAGAAACATTAAATGCAAGTATCCCTGAAGCTGTTGAAATTACTATTAAATTACTTAATAAAATGTTAAAATGATTATATACTACAAAGGGAGATAAAACAATAAAAAAAGGTGAGTATCTTGTTTGAAAAACTTAAGAATTTATTAAAAAGTGAAAATGAAAAAAAGATTGAAGCTCCACAAACTAAAAAATCAGGTGATAAATTAAAAATAGGTTATATTCATTTATCTGGATGTACTGGAGATTTAATGTCTTTTACTGAAAATTATGATGATTTTGCAGATTTACTTGAAGCAGTAGATATTGTTTATGGACAAACATTAGTAGATGTTTGGGAAATGCCTGAGATGGATCTTGTTCTCATTGAAGGATCTGTGTGTTTAGAAGATAAACATTCACTAAAAGAATTAAAAGAAGCAAGAAGTAAATCTAAATTATTAGTTGCACTTGGATCTTGTGCTGCAACTGGTGGTTTTACAGTATATGCTAAAGGTGGACAACAAGCACAACCACAACATTCATCATTTTTAGCTCTACAAAACATTGTGAAAGTAGATCTTGCAGTGCCTGGATGTCCTCCATCACCCGATATAATAAAGAAAATTTTACTTGCTGCAATAAACAATGATATGGATTATCTTAAACCATTTATGGATTTTGCATCCAATAAGGAAGTATGTGGCTGTGATTTACAGAAAAAAGTTTTAAATCACTCATTATGTATAGGTTGTGGAGCTTGTGCTGCAACATGCCCTACTCGTGCCATGAGTATGAAAGATGGAAGACCATTATTTAATTGTGATAGATGTGTAAAATGTGGTTTATGTTACTATCAATGTACACGTAGTTGGTTACCAATAGACCAAATGAAAAAAGAAATAGGATATTAAGGAGGAAATAAATTATGATACAAGATTCAGTTCTTGGACCACATCAAGAAATTATAACAGCAAAAGCTGCAGACAACAAAGTTTTAAGTAAAGCTCAAGATGGTGGAATTGTATCTGCAATTCTTATCTATGCATTAGAAGAAAATATTATTGATGGTACTATTGTTGCTGGACCTGGAGATGAACCATGGAAACCAGAACCTCTTGTTGCTACAACAAAAAAAGAAATTTTAAAAGGTGCTGGAACTAAATATACCATGTGTCCTAACCTTTCGGTTATAAAAGAAGCAACACGTGAATATGGTCTTGAAAAGATTGGAACTGTTGGAACACCTTGTCAAGTTATGGGATTACGTAAAATGCAAACTTATCCTCTTGGTGTTAGAAATGTTGTTGATAAAATAGCCCTATCCATTGGTATTTATTGTATGGAAAACTTCCCATATGAATCTTTAAAAACTTTCATCAATGATAAAGTCGGTGTTACACCATCACAAGTTACAAAAATGAACATTACTAAAGGTAAGTTATTTATAACCCATACTGGTGGTGAAGGTAAGATTCCTCTTAAAGAAACGCATGGTTATGAACAGGCGGGATGTAATTATTGTATGGATTATGTTGCTGAGTTGTCTGATTTATCTTGTGGGTCTGTTGGAGCAAAACCTGGATGGTCTACTATTATTAAACGTACCGATAAAGGAGCTTCTTTAATTGATAAAGCTATTAAAGAAGGTGTTCTTGAAACAACAGAAACTAATGAAGGTAAATTTGGTTTAGAAATGCTTAGAAAATTATCTACTAATAAAAAGAAAAAACACCAAAAACGTATTGATAAACAGATTGATTATGGTCTTAATATGCCATTTACCCATTCAAAAGATAAAAATGATCCTCTTGAAAATAGGTAATCTTTTTACCCTATATATTTTTTTATTTTTTTATACTTATT
>NZ_MAIF01000043.1:0-44102 GCF_001729395.1 Methanosphaera sp. A6
AGATGAATTCATTTTATTTTAAATTAATAAAATCTCAAATTCAAACAGATAATCTAAAATGGAGGAATTAATAATGTTTCCAGGTGGAAAAATAAATCCTAAACAATTAAAACAAATGGAAAGAACAATGAAAAAAATGGGAATGAACATGAAGGAGCTCAAAGGAGTTGAAGAAGTAGTAATTGTTCTTAAAGATAAAGAACTTGTTATAAAAGATGCTGAAGTAAGTATGATGAATGCAATGGGTCAAAAAACTTATCAAGTAACAGGTAAAGCTGAAGAAAGAATAAAAGGAAGTGGAGATAGTTCTGCTAGTGAAGAAAAAGCTGAAATATCCGATGATGATATAGAATTAGTAGCATCACAAACTGGAAAATCAAAATCTGAAGCTCAAAAAGTTCTTGAAGAAACTAATGGTGACTTAGCAGAAGCAATTATGAGGTTATCATAAAATGACAAAGATTGTCCACATTTCTGATTTACACACTGGTTATGCTCAATTTAGAGAAGATCTTCTACTTCAAACAATCGATGAAATAAACAAAATACAACCATCAGCCGTAGTAATATCTGGAGATTTAACTGATCAAGGATTTTATAGGGAATTTATAGAAGCAAAGGAATATATAGACTTAATACAACCGAAAACATTGATAGTTCCTGGAAACCATGATGCACGAAACATTGGTGACACAGTATTTGAGGAATTATTCGGTAAAAGATACAGTGTACTTGAATTAAAAGAAGAAGCAATAAAAATAATTGGTTTGGATAGTAGTGAACCAGATTTAGGACATGGAAAGATTGGTAGATTACAAAAAAAGTTTATGGAAGATGAAATAGCTGATGCAAAAGAAAAAGGATTATTTATCATAATAGTACTACATCATCATATAATATCAATACCAAATACTGGTAGGGAAAGAAATATTTTAAGTGATGCAGGAGATATCTTACTAACAATATTAGAAAACAATGTAAACTTAGTATTATCAGGACATAAACATGTACCACATGCTTGGAAGATGAATAATACACTATTTGCAACTGCAGGAACAGTTTCATCTATGAAGTTACGTGGAAATACATGTCCATCATACAATGTAATTGATATTAATAATCAGTATATTGAAATAATGTTACATAATTCTAATGGAACAATAAAACCATTAAGACATCCATAACACTAATTCCATATAATTTAAAAAAGTAAATATATCAAAAATAATATAAATATATTAATAAATAAATTAGAAAATTTTAAAATAAATAGAATAAAAAAAGGTGATCTTTTGAAAATAATTGTTGATGGGTCTAATGTAGCATATTATGGACAGCAACCCAACGAAGAAACAGGAAAGGTAACTCCAAGTTTAAAAACTCTTAAAGTTGCTATAAATACTCTTAAAAAACTAGGACATGAACCAATTGTTCTATCTGATGCACCATTACGACATGAAATTGATGATAAAGATGGCTTTAATGAAATGATCCAAAATGAAGAGGTGTTTCCAGTACCTGCAGGTACAATAGCAGATCATTATATATTAAACCTAGCTTATGAGAAAGATGCTAAAATATTATCAAATGACTTCTTTAGAGATTATCAGGATGAATTTCAAGATATTAACAGTAGACGTCTACCATACAGAGTTAAAAATGGTAGATTTCAAATAGGTAAACCAGCACCTCCTAAGAAAGTAAAAAACATACTACAAAAAATCTGCTCAAATTCATTAAATGAATTTGAAAGAAGGGGTTTTGATGTATATAAATCTAAGAAAAATAGAAAATTTTCAGGATTATCTGTAGCTCAAGAGGCAATAAACAGGGTAAGTAAAGAGGATGAAAATGCAATAGATTCAAAACTAGAAAATATCTTCCTTAAAGTACCAATATTAAATAAGATGGTAAGCTTAGTAGATGAAGATATAGATGAATCAGATTTTCTCATATTTGTACTTGTAAATCCTAAAGATTACAAGGAAGCAGTACGTAATGCAGGAACAATAGCAGTTACTGTACGTAACAAATTAAACTTAGATCATTCCCCACTAGTAGCAGTACGTAATGATCTATTTACAAGACCGGGAACATTTGAATTGAATATAATATATTCTGATGAAATTCTTGAAGAATCACCATATAATGTGGATATAATAATAAATGATACAGATTACTCATTTATTAAACATAATTCAAGAAATATTGCAAGTACACTTGCAGCAAGACTTGGAACATGGAAATTCCCAATTGTATCAGTAAAACCAAGTATGTTAATGGAAAAACCTGGACAATTTGAAATTTCTATAGAAAGAGGGGGTAGAAATTAGATGGCTTTAGATAGGATTCTAAAAAGCCTATTTTCACAACTTCTACATAAAAAAGTTGTTAGTATTGGAACAAAGTACTATGCAACTAATGACTTAGAAACAGAGTATGTTTCTTTAATAAACCTCACAAAAACAATGCTTGTAGAAATTAAACCTGCACAAATAAATGCTAAATCAATATTTCAAAATCTAGAAAGAGAAATAGACCAAAGAGATCTACCACTTAATAGGAAATTTATTGAAATTAAACCTGCTGAAAATGAAGTAAATGAATATGCACTTCTAAGTAATATTATCATGGGAAATGATAGATATCTTTATATTGAATTGTTTAGACCATCTCCTCTTATAGAAACATTTGCAAAAATGGTGGAAGTAGTTGATGGAAAGATCATTGAAAGAAGTAAAACAGAAATGGTTGCTCTTATGCCATCAAAAAAGGAAGGAATAAGATTAGCTATTAAAATGATATCTCTTGGAATGAAACAAGGGGTAAATGTACGTGGTTCAATAGGAATGACTGGAGCAGCATCTATCGAAAGGGCAATAGATATGAATGCTGCAATAGGAGAAGTTTCTGGAGTTGGATTTACAAAACTTGGTGGAGAATATGGAGTAATATTTGAAACTGTTCCAACTACTAAAAAAGTTGAATTGAAACCAGTACCAGCAGATAATTTCATGTACATTGATGCAAAAGATTCTACAGGATTTATTTCAAGATATGGAAAAGATAAACTTATAGAAATAATGAATGATATCAACTCATATATTGAAAATGAAAGTGATGGAAAAATAGAAGGATACCGTGTTGGTGGGGATGATTTAATAATTAATTATCCTGATAAATCAACAGCACTGAAAATAGGACTTGACTGTGCATGGTATGCTATGAATAATGGATTAAATCTAAGGGTAGGATTAGGAAATAGTAGACGTGAAGCTGCAGAAAATGCACATATCACTGATTCAATAAAAATAAGAGAAAATACTCCAGTTATAGTGTTTGACTTAGCAAATGGTAAATATGCATACTATATTCCAACAGAATTCACAAGATCTGCAATAACTTTCCTATCAAATCAAACTCTAACCTTAATTGGTATATTTATATTCATATTTATAGTAACTTTAATAGGATGGAATTTAAATATCATATGGCTAGGAATAGTAGCTATGATAGTTTCATTAATTATGGTGGCAATTAAAGACTAATGGGGAGGTAATAATTATGAATCCAAGTACTAATTCAAAGTTATTTCTTGTATTGGTAGTGGGTGTTGTGGCAATGTTATGTGGATCTGTAGGGGCATCATTTATTCGTTTTGATGCACCAAACTTATCTATTGGAGAGTTATTTCAAGGTAATGAGGACAATCCTCTAAATGACTTAAATAATTCAACACTAAATCAGTCAAATCAAAGTCAATCATCTAATTCATATTCAAAGTATACATCATCACCATCACAACAAAGTACTTCTAAACAAGCATCTGTAAAACAACAGAATAAACCGAAAACAACATCATCCAATAATAATCAGAATACTAAACCATCTAAACCGAGTGGTGGTTCTCAAGGTAGTAACACAAACCCTAATGGTCAAGATAACCCTTCTGTACATGAGAATGATAATGACTTAATAGCATAATATTTTGGAGAAGTAATATGAGGGAAAATAATTTAATAGTGTTAATAGTAGCAGTAATACTTGTAGGTGCTATTGTAGTGGGAGTATTTACTGGATCATCTCCATCAAATGATAATAACACAACCATAACTGATACAGTTAATATGACAAATAACACTACAAACATGACAAATGAAACAAATGCAACATCAACTACAGATGATACTATTCAATCATCAAATTCAAAGTCACAAAGTACTTCTAAACAAGCATCTGTAAAACAACAGAATAAACCGAAAACAACATCATCCAATAATAATCAGAATACTAAACCATCTAAACCTAGTGGTGGTTCCACAGACAGTAATACTAATCAACATAACCCTTCTGTACATGAGAAAGATAATGACTTAACAGCATAAATATAATCTAAAGAATAAGAAAAATCGGAAAAATTAATTTATAACCACCCAATTTTAAACTTATTTTTTTATTAAATAATTTTTTTTAAGGGAGAAGAGAACTTATGAAAATTTTAGAAAATGGAATATGTTCCATTAGTAGTATAAAAGCTAGTGGATATAGAGAGGGCAAATATGGTGTAACAGTTTTGTACCATGAAAATTCAACAGCAGCTGCAGTATATACAACAAATAAGGTATATGCAGCTCCTATTGATATTACAAGAAAACATTTGGAAAATGGTAAGATTTCAGCAGTTATTGTAAATAGTGGTAATGCAAATTGTTATACTAAAGAAGATGGAATAAAAAAAGGATTGGAATTAGCAAGTCTTGTTGCTGATACATTAAATATTCCTGTTGAAGATGTTGCAGTAGCATCAACTGGTGTTATTGGTAGACAAATGCCAATGGATATTATTAAGCCTGTTGCAATTGAATCTCTAAAAAGATTGGATAATAGTAGAGAATGTGCAAATGATGCATGTAATGCTATATTAACTACTGATACTACTCCAAAGGAATGTGCTATTGAATCAACATTAGATGATGGAACAAAATTTAAGGTTGCAGGTATTTGTAAAGGTTCAGGAATGATAGCACCTAATATGGGTACTATGCTAGGATTTATTACAACAGACTTAGATGTTTCAAGGGATATTCTTCAAGAAGCTCTACTCAGTAGTGTTAAAAGATCATTTAACATGGTTGTAGTTGATGGTGATGAAAGTACTAACGACACAGTACTTGTTATGAGTACCAATGAAGTTAAAGGAGAGTATGATAATAACTTCCAAGAAGCACTTGATTATGTATGTATGAGTCTTGCTAAACAAATTGCAAAGGATGGAGAAGGAGCTTCTAAATTTATGGAAGTAGTATGTAATGGTGCAAAAAGTGAAGAAGATGCAATATGTGTTTCTAAAAGTGTTGTATCATCTAGTTTAGTTAAAACAGCACTTGCAGGGGCTGATCCTAATTGGGGTCGTATAATTTGTGCTATGGGTTATTCTGGTGTGGAATTTGATCCTGATTGTGTTTCTATTAGTATTGGCTCAGGTAGTGAGAATGTTGTTATTGTTGATAAGGGTAATATAACAACATATGCTAATCCTGAAATACTTGAGGCTGCAGAAGTTATAATGAATAAAAAAGAGGTTGTTATTAAATTGGATTTACATGATGGATGTTATAGTGCAACTGCATATGGTTGTGATTTAACATATGATTATGTAAAGATTAATGCTGAATACACCACATAAATAGTTAAATGGAGTTTAAATAATGGTTGATCAAGAACAATTCGATATTAGTAATGTTTTAATTGAAGCATTACCCTACATAAAAAAGTTTCATAATAAAAAAATCATGATTAAGTATGGTGGTCATGCAATGATTGATGAGAATGCTATGAGTTCCACAGCACGAGATACTGTACTTCTTAAATATGTTGGTATGCAACCTATTGTTGTTCATGGTGGAGGTCCAGAAATTTCCAGATCCATGGATAAAATGGGTAAAGAACCTAAATTTATTGGTGGTTTAAGAGTTACAGATAAAGAAACTATGGAGATTGTTAAAATGGTTTTGGTGGGTAAAATCAACACTGAAATTGTTTCTAAACTTGGATTCCATGGTGGAAAGAGTGTTGGTATTTCTGGTAAAGATAGTTATCTTGTTGAAGCATCAAGAAAAGGACTTACTAAGGTTAAACATGAGAATGGTGAAGTTTTAGAAGTTGATTTAGGTTATGTTGGTAAGATTGACAGGGTAAATAAACAACTTGTTGATGATTTAACTAACAACAATTATATACCTGTTATTTCACCTTTAGGAATTGATGATGATGGAAATACTCTTAATTTGAATGCTGATACTGTTGCAGGTTCTATTGCATCTGAGGTTAATGCTGAAAAGCTTATTGTACTTACTGATGTTCCTGGTATTTTAACAGATCCTGATGATCCTGAGAGTATGATTAGACGTATTCGTACTGATGAATTGAAGGAACTTATTAAGGATGGTATTATTACTGGAGGTATGATTCCTAAGGTAGAAACTTGTATTAATGCTGTTGAAAATGGTGTTAAAACTGCTCATATTCTTGATGGTAGACTTAATCATTCTATTTTATTAGAAATCTTCACAAAACATGGAATAGGTACAATGGTACGTGAATAATAATGTATCTCTTTTTTTAATTATTTTTTCAAGTGTTTATATGAAATCAGTTAAATTATCAAATAGTGAAATTAAATCTTTTATGGAAAAAACCAGTACATTTCATCATTTAAATCCAAAACAATATGAGAGTATTCGTATTAAAGATGGTGATGTTTTTTTTGTTTTATATAATTCTGGTAAACTTGTTTATAATGATACAAGGGGATGTTTATCTATTTTAGATGATATTTTAGAAAAGAGGGATTATTTTAAAGAGAATTCATTTGGAAAAAATGAAAATTCTATTTATAATAATACTATTTCTATGAAGAAGTATCAGTATATTATAGGTTCTGATGAAACTGGTAAAGGTGAATGGTATGGACCATTAGTTGTGTGTGCTGTATGTACATCAAATGATGATATTTTAAAATTAAAAAGTATTGGTGTTAAGGATAGTAAGAAATTATCAACAAAGGAAATATTTTCATTATATGAAAAAATAGAAAAACTAAATATAACATATGAAGTAATAGTTCTAAAACCATTTAGCTACAATAAACTATACACTAAATTCACAAATGAAAACAAAAACCTCAATCATCTACTAGCACATCTTCATTATAAGGTAATAAATCAATTACTTACAAAAATTAACACAACTGATGTACTTGTAATTATTGATAAATTTGATTATAAGAAGATGAATCAGTATCTTGACATAAATCCAAAAATAGATGTAATACAAGAGACTAATGGAGAAAAATATATTCCAGTAGCAACAAGTAGTATTATTGCCAAGTATTATTATGAAAAAACATTAAAAGAAATAGAAGAAAGATATAATATTAATAGAAAGATAAAACCCAAAAACATAGAAAAAGATATAATAGATAAAGTTGCAAAAACACACTTTAAAAATATTAAACCATACACATAAAGAAAATGGTTTTTAGGAGTATAAAATATGAGTAAAATAGATGTTGCAATAATAGGTGCAAGTGGATATACTGGGGGAGAATTAGTTAGATTATTAACAAGACATCCAAGGGTAAATATTTCCACAGTAACAAGTAGAAAAAATAATGGTGAAGACCTATCATCTCTTCATCCAAATCTGCAGGATTTAGATTTAAAATTCACAAATCCTGATACTAAAGATATAGATGCAGATGTAGTATTTAGTGCACTACCACATGGTGTATCAATGAAATTAGTACCAGAATACTTGGATAATGGGGCTCGTGTCATTGATTTAAGTGGAGACTTTAGATTTAGTGATGTTTCTGTATATGAAAAATGGTATGGAATGAAACATGAACATCCAGATTTAAAAGCAGTATTTGGACTTCCAGAAATTAACAGAGATAAAATAAAAGATGCAACTTTAATAGCAAACCCTGGATGTTTCCCAACAGGAGCAATACTATCGAGTCTTCCAATAGTAGAAAATAAATTAGTAGATAGAATAATATTAGATAGTAAAAGTGGAGTAAGTGGTGCTGGAATATCACCAAATAACAACACACACTATCCTACATGTGCTGATAACATAAAACCATATGCAATAGCAAATCATAGGCACACACCAGAGATACGAGAACAATTAAGAAACTTTGGGACAGGCACTGTTAAAGTATCATTTACACCACATCTTGTACCAGTAATTCGTGGAATAATAACAACAAATCATAGTTTCCTACTTAAAAATGATGTTTCAGCTAGTGATGTTCATGATTTATACATGGATTATTATAAGAATGAACCATTTGTAAAAGTATTAAAAGATAACAACATACCTTTACTTGCTAGTGTAAGAGGATCTAATTACTGTCAAATAGGTGGTATTTCATTAGATGATGAAGATGAGCTTGTTGTTGTCTCAGCAATAGATAACCTAGTAAAAGGAGCTTCAGGTCAAGCTATTCAAAACATGAATATCATGTTTGGATTTGATGAAACTGAAGGACTTAAAGAATTAGGATTATATCCATAGGTGAATATATGTCAGATTTAGTAGTGTATTATACAAGAACAAATACAACTAAAAATGTTGCTAGTATCATTAAAGATGAGTTAGATGCTGATGTATTGGAAGTTATTGATAAGAAAAATAGACAAGGACCAATAGGTTATCTTCGTGGAGGGCTTGATGCAATAAGATCTAAAAAAACATCAATAGAATATGAAGATGTTAACTTTGAAAAATATGATAACATATACATTGGTACACCTGTTTGGGCATCAAAACCTACACCAGCTATTATGGAGTTCATATCTCAAAATAACTTCACTAATAAAAATATCATACTCTTTGCTACAATGATGAGTAGTGGTGGTGAAGAAACAGTAGATATTATGAAGAAGTTAATTGAAGATAAGGATGGTATTGTAGTTAATTCTTTTGTTATTGCAACTAAAACAGATGATATTACTGATGTAACATTAAAAGCTATTAGAAATTAAAAAGAATTTTTCTTTTTTTCTATTTTTCTTGAAAAATAAGGGTGTATGACAATTATTTTTGTTCTATTAATTGTATAAATTTTTATTAGATATATTATACAAAACAACACCAACTATTTTATAATTATAAACATAGTAACAACATAATCTTGTTTAAAAACATTAAAACAGAATTGTTATGTGTTCTCAAATTTATTTTTCATGTTTTTAAAAGTTATATGTCTAAAAGAGTATTATTTATACAAGTTTAGGTATAACTAATAATTGTAGTATTAAAAATAAATTTCTAAAAAAAATATAATTTAAAGGAGGCATGCTTTTTGAAGAGTATAATCATTTACTATTCAAGAACAGGAAGAACTAAACTTATTGCACAGACACTTGCAAAGGAAAAAAATATGAATATAGTGGAAATTAAAGATAAAACTAATAGATCTGGTGCAATAGGTTTTATAAAAGGAACTTTAGATTCTATGATAAATAATAGTACTACAATAGAACCTGTAACAATTGATTTAGATAAATATGATACAGTATATATTGGTACACCTGTTTGGGCATCAAAAATAACTCCTGCAATAAAGCAAATACTGGATAATATTAACCTAGAAAATAAAAATGTAATAACATTTGTAACATTAAATAAAAATGGTGCAAAAGAGGCATTGAATTCTCTAAATTCCACAATAAAAGATAAAGGTGGAAAAATAATAAATTCCTTTTCTATAATAACAAAAGGGAGGGATATTGAATCCTTAACTAAAGATATAGTAAAAAACTTGGGGAAATAAAATGAGAAGTATTGTAATATTCTATTCAAAATCTGGAAATACTTTAACAGTTGCAAATACTATAAAGAAATTATTAGGTGCACATACAAAAGAAATAACTGATTTTACAGTTCATAGAACTATCCTGGATTATTTGTTTCCAAATATCTTAGATTCATCTAGAATACAACCAAGAAAGGTGGATATTGATTATTATGAAACAATCTTCATTGGTACACCAGTATGGCTAGGAAGTATAACACCTGCTATAAAGAAAATTATAGATAATATGGATTTCAAAAATAAGAATATAATATTATTCACCACAACAAAAGGAATTGGTGATGAAATTGCCATGAGAAAATTAACTAAATTAGTTAATAAACATAATGGTAATATTATAGGAAGATTTTCTATTATATCAAATGGTGGTACAGAGAAATTAATTAACTGTACTAACATGGCATTAGAAGATTTAAATTTAATATAGTTCAAGGGATTATCATGTCTGTTTTAGTTACATATTCATCAAATAATAAGATAAAAATTGTTTCGGAATTTATTGCAAATAGGATAGATGCAGATTCTATTGAAATTAAAGATTTAAAAAGAAAAAATGGTTTTTTTAACAATATACGTAATAATTATAATGCAATATGTTTAAATAAAACAGAAATCAGTCCAGAAGTAATAGATTTTACTAATTATAATCTAATACTACTGGGTACTCCTTCAACTTGTGGAAATCCATCACCTGCCATATTAACATTAATAGATAATTGTAACTTTAAAAATAAGGATGTGATTATCTACACTACTACAAATTCAAAACAAGGAACAGGTGTTTTAAATGAACTTAAAAAACGAGTTGAAATAAGGGGTGGAAGAATAATAAATTCATTTATTGTTAGAGTAAATGATAAATCCAATGATGAATTAATTAGAAATACATTAAAAGTATTATATGAATTGGATTTAGAGATTTATATCTAAAACATTTTATATATTATTCTTTTAATTTATTTAATGTTACATTCCACACATCATGTTCTTCACCACACCCTGATACAACAACATATTTATATTCACTTTCATTTATTGAATCAATAATACCAGAAGCTCTTTTTTCAAAGTCATATTCAATAGATTTAAATGATGCATTTAAATTATTATCTTTTATTTGAGTGTAATATGTCTTAGCAACATCTACAGATACACGTCCTGGTATGACTGTTATATGTGTTGGATTGATTTTTTTTAGAATATTTAGATGATCTTCAAATATCTCTTCTTCATTTAAATCAGGAGTACAGTAGATAAATTCATAATCATTTCCTTGAATAAAATGATTCATATAATCATAGTTAACTTTAAGGGCATCTCCATTATCTCCTTGTCCAATACCAACTAATTTATCAGCATATTCTAAAACTTCAAAACGTCCTGGTGGTAATATTGATAAATCAATATTATTAAAGTAATTTTTTAGTTTTTCTTCAATATTTTCAGGTTTTGGTGTAAAACAGGCATAAGTTGATGTTGCAGCAAGTACATTATACACATTATGAACCCCAAATAGTGGAAGTTCTAAATCTAGAGTAAATGAGATATTTTCATCTACAAAATAATTATATACATTAGCATCTATTGTTATGATATTTTTATTATTTTCAATGGAATATTTTGTTATTTTAACATCAGGTTCACATCTTTTAAATCCACAACTACAGGAATATACTCCCCTTTGATTCATGTATTTATGTGAATATGTAAGTGGTTTATTACATTTTGGACACATCACACTAACATCAGTGTCATCTTCAATATTATCTACATTAAATCCATAGTAAACTACATGACCATCGTTTTGTTTTTCCTGACCAATATTACATATTATAGGATCATCTGCATTAGCAACAACTATTCCATCTTTCATATTCTTGGATAGTAATGTTTTTGCTTTAACATAATCCTCAAATGAATTTTTAACACCAAGTACTTGTGTATGTTCACGTGATACATTTGTATACACAACAACTTTTGGTTTAATATTTTTTTCAACTACATCAGGTATTCCATGTTTCAAATCCCTAATTCCATATTCAAAAATACCAATATCTGATTTTTTTGCAAGAAGTGCTGTTGTTAGAGCATATATTGTGTTATTATCTACACTTTTAGATATATTAACATCATTTGACATTAAATCAATGATCATGGTGGTTGTGGTTGTTTTTCTATTTGTTCCTGTGATTAATATAGAGCCATCTTTTATTTGTTCCTTAGCTAAATTACCTAATGAATCAAGTCCTGCATACCTTAGAAATAAGTATCCAGGATAACTTTTTCCACCAGTTGGTAATATTTTTAATAAATTATATGATAAATAACCCACAGTTTTCATTAAACTGTATTTTAATCCCTTTTTCATAAACATTATCTCTTTTTTTTCTATAAAAAAACTTTTTCAGATGAATATAACTAAAGATACTTTTAAGTTATATTTTTATTCTTAAAAAAACTAATAAGAATAGTATTTTTTTATATCTAATATAACTTGGTTGGAAATTATATTTAAAGAATATGGTAATGAGTAATAAAGTAACTTATCTAAATAGGTATTGATTGTTTTTTAACAAGTTTAATAACTTGGATATTTATAGTAATAATTAGTTAATAGCATATTAAAAAAATCTTTAATAAAAATATATTTAATTTTATATAGTTTTAGAAATAAAACTTAGTATATAATAAATATCAGAAATTAGATATTTTATTTAATATTTTATTAAAAATAAACTTTTAATAAATATGGAGGCATTATAATTAAAATCACAGATAGGAGAGTTGTGATATGGTAGAAATAATTAAATATATCACACGTCAATCTCATAAACCTCTGATTTTAATTCCAGTGATATTAATGATTCTATCTCTTTTATATATAAGCGTCTTCGGATTAAATGAAGGTGTAGATTTAAAAGGAGGAACATTAGTTACAGTTGAACTTAATCAGCCAATGACTCAATCACAAGTTACTCAACTTGTTAAAGATAAACTTGGTATTAATGATGTAAAAACATCTATGTCTGATAATACAGCTACAATAACAATATCTGGTAGTGTAGATCAGAGCCAATTTAATGAACTATTTAGTAGTGAATTTAAAGTTCTGAGCTTTAGAAGTGTAGGAGCTCTACTTAGTGATGCAGCTCTAGGACAGATATACTATGCATTATTATTTGCATTTGTATTCATGTCAGTAACTGTATTCTTTGTATTTAGAGATTTAACACCTTCACTTGCTATTATATTATCAGCAGTTTGTAACTTATCCATAGCTGTTGGTAGTATGTCCTTGTTTGGAATACCATTATCAATTGCTAGTGTAGGTGCATTATTAATGCTTATAGGGTATGGTGTAGATACAGATATTCTACTAACTACACGTCTATTAAAACGTAGACATGGAAGTTTAGATGATCGTGCTGAAGATGCTTGTAGAACAGGTTTAACATTAACATTTGCAACATTAGCAGCTATGATTGTATTATTTATTGTAGTAAAAGTATTTATACCAACAGCTCAAGTATTAGAAGATATATCTGCTGTACTTATCATTGGATTACTATCAGACTTATTATCCACATGGCTTATGAACCTAGGAATACTTAAATGGCATATAGAAAGGGGTGGTCACGATTAATCAATCCACCAAACAATTCCTAAAAAAACCAAGAACATTATTACTGATAATATTACTTATTGCAAGTGTTGTTTCAGTAGCAGTCTTTGGTCTTCAAGAAGGTCTTGACCTTGCAGGAGGTTCAATGATACAATTACATCTTGAAAAACCTGTTGATCAAGATACAATGTCTACAGTAACAGCAATATTAGATAAAAGGTTAAATGCATTTGGTATAAGTGATGTACAAGTAAGACAAAGTGGAGATCAGGATGTTATCGTTGAAATAGCGGGTGTGCAGCCTGATGAAGTTAAACATATTATAAGTACACCTGGTAAATTTGAAGCAAAAATAAACAATAAAACAGCTCTAACAGGTGCAGATATATCCACAGTATCAGCAGCAGAAGTAACAGGAACAAGATGGAAAGTACCATTTAGTGTTTCAACAGAAGCAGCAAATAAATTTGCAAATGTAGCAAAAGGTCAAGCTGGAGCTACAGTAGATATGTATCTTGATGATAAACTAATATCATCACCACAATTAGATGCAGGTTTAGCAAATGGTGTGGGTTCTACTGATATAGAAGTTTCAGGTGGAGAACAATCTAAACAAAAAGCACAAGAACAAGCAACAGAAATACACACAGTTCTAGAATCAGGAGCATTACCTGTAAAACTAGCAATTAGTGGAGTAAATAGTGTATCTGCAGAGTTAGGTTCACAATTTGAAACAGGTTCTCTTGTTGCAGGATTACTTGCACTACTGGCTATTGTAGCAGTAGTATCATTTAAATATAAATCTCCATCATTGGTAGTTCCTATTGTAATAACTAGTTTATCAGAATTAATTATTATTCTAGGATTTGCTTCAATAACACATTGGAACTTAGATTTAGCAGCTATTGCTGGTATAATTGCATCTATTGGTACAGGTGTAGACGACCAAATTGTAATGACAGATGAAGTACTTGCAAGACGTGATAAAAGTGAAAGAAAAAACATAGTTAAATCACGTATTAAAAATGCATTCTTCATTGTATATGCATCAGCAGGTACATTAATAGCAGCAATGTTACCTTTAGCTTATATAGGATTTGCAAGAGGAGCAACAGGTATTGGTATGCTTACAGGTTTTGCAGTAACAACTGTTGTTGGTGTAATAGTAGGTATATTTATAACAAGACCTGTGTTTGCAGATTATATGGAAACATTCCTTATTAAAAGTCCTAAAGATCAAATAAATATTACCTCATCTGGTAAAAGTAAAAAAACTAAAAGAAATAAGAAAAAAGGTAGAAAAACCATTGCAAGAGAAGAAGCTGAAAAAAATAGATAAGAATATTCTTCTCTATAATTCTTATTTTTTCAAATATTTACATTCTATTTTTTCTAATTAATATTAAACAATAAATTTTTCCACATATATACTAAACTTCTAAATATTAGAAAGTACTTATCTTATTATATGTTAAATAAAGATCATCCTAGATATCAATCATTAGTATATAGAGAAAAAATTGTAGAAGCACATGAAAATGGAATCCTTGCAGATTCTGGTATGATAGCTCATGGACGTGGAGAGACATTTGATTATTTAATTGGTGAAAAAACAACTCCCAACTCACAAAATACTATTGATGTAGCAGCATGCTATTTTTTAACAAGAAAACATCCAGTTTTAAGTGTAAATGGTAATACTACAGCTTTAGTAAGTGAAGATATAGCTAAATTATCAGAATTATTGGATATTCCAGTAGAAATTAATTTATATTACAGAACACCTGAACGAATAGAAAATATAGAAAGAGTATATAAGGATTTGGGTGTGAAAGAAATTTTAGGTACTGATGAAGATGATTTTATAGACACTCCTAATCTTAATGGTCCAAGATCACCTGTGAGTATTGAAGGTATTAAAAAATCAGATTTAGTTTTTATTCCATTAGAAGATGGAGATAGAGCAGAAAAACTATATGATTTAGGTAAAGACATAATAAGTGTTGATTTAAATCCATTATCTAGAACAGCACAAACATCAACAGTAACAATAGTAGATAATATTGTAAGAGTAATACCGGCATTAATTGAATCTGTAAAAAAATATGAAAACTATGATAAAACTGACATCCAAGAAAAAATAGATCTATTTAATAATAAAACTAATTTAAATATAGCAATAAAGGATATTATAAAAAGATTTGAATAAAACAAGAAGGAGTAGTAATATTGAAAGTTTTTGGAGTAACAGGTCTTCCAGGTTCTGGTAAAAGTATTATTTCACGTATAGCTAAAAAAGAGGGAATTTACACAATAAGTATGGGGGATGTTATACGTGAAGAAGCAGAAAGAAATAGATGTTCAACAGGAGTTGCTGCAGTAAATCTTAGAAAAAAATATGGAAATAATGTAGTTGCAGATCGTTGTGTTCAGAAAATAAAAAACTATTCAAAAAATAGATATAATCAGAAAACAACAGTAAAAAAAATGTACAATACCCATACAAACAATCAAACACCGAAGAAATATAGAAAAATAGAACAGGATATCTACATAATCGAGGGATTAAGAAGTCCACAGGAAGTTTCATATTTTAAAAAACATTTTAAAAACTTCAAAATAATAGCTATTCATTCTAATCCACAATCAAGATTTAATAGACTCAAAAGAAGAAAAAGAAACGATGATTCAACGGATTATAAAGTATTTAAAGAAAGAGATAATAGGGAATTAAAATTTGGTATTGGTAATGTTATTTCCCTTGCTGATTATATGCTTATAAATGAAGGTCCAATTCAAATCTTTAAAAAAAATGTGAGAGCTCTGATTTTAAATGAACTTAAACCAAGAAATAATAAAAAATACATCAGTAAAAATAAAAACAAAAATAAATCTAACAGAAGATATAAACAAGGTAAAAAACAGTATAAAAAACATAATCCCCGAAAAAATAACAATAAACACCACAGACAAGGAAATACTCATTGAAAGTGATGTTACTTTGTTGGATAATATACATAAACTTGTTAAAACAAATAAATTAGAAGAAGTGACTGTTAATATATTAAATAAAAATAAAACAGAAGGTAGGTTACTGTTTTATGTTAATAAACAAGCTGCTTTTCATAATAAATTTCATATTATAGATGAAAACATGTCTCCATTAGATGATATTGAGGTATTAATAGAAACTAGTAATCCAGATAGTATAATAAAATGGATTACATCTTAAACTCTTTTTTTTAGATAATTATTTAAATACTATAATCATATTTTTCTTCAAGATGTGCTTTTTTAATGTTATATATTCCATTATCAACATTCCAAAGAATTTCAGCATCATCAATTACTATACGTCTATCATATATTGGAGCATCAAGAACGAGTGTTTCAGCTTCACCACCTTCAAAAGCTGGATGAACATGATATTTTTCATTTAATTTCTCAAGTTTATTTATTGTTTCTTTTGTTATTCTTTGTCCTAACCATTTTTCATCCAGTCCATATGCAGCAACACCTGTTATTATAATTTCAAAACCTAAATCTACTAGTTGATTCATATAGTCAATTGGATTAATATGCCAAAGTGGAGATATTGCCTTTAAATCTAGTTTTTCACAGATAGCTTCTATTCTGGATTTTTGATACACTGATTCTAGTGCTCCAGTATATACAGCTTCAACACCCTTTTGTTTAACTCTTCTTAAAACACCTTCAAGGTCATCTAGTTCTTTTTCCTTTATACCATCAGTGGATATGTCAATGGATGGAATTTCCATGGCTGCAGAACAGTAGTCAACCATGTGAATATCAGGAACATGAAACATGTATGATTCCTTGTTACGTGATACCATTGTAATCAATGCATAAATATCATCACCATTTTCCAGTGCATGATATAGGGCCATTGTACTGTCTTTTCCTCCAGAATATAAAATAACTGACTTCATATATTAACCTCTAAAATTTAATATTATCTATTATATACATTTAAAACAAAATAAGTAATTAATCTTTCTATAAAAAAAAGGTTTTTTTTTAGATTCATGATTTTAGTATTTTTTTAAAAAAAAGTTTGGATTAAAATGTAATGAAAGTGGTTTTTATAGTTTTTAATCATTTCTTTTTGGTCTAATTCTAGATGTTCCATTTGTATTAGAACCTTTTTTAGGCACATCTTTCTTATTATTTTTATTTATTCCACTAAAAATTCCAGATACTTTTTTCTTTCTATTTGAATCTGAGTTATTTTTTGATTTTAAGTCTGATTCTGTTAATTGTTTGAAATTTTTATTTGATCCAATTGTTTGTTTTGAACTTTTATCAAATGAATCATTAAAAATATCTATTGAATCTCTTTTCGATGATTTTTTATTAGTTCTTGGAACTGTTTTTCTCTTAATTTTATCTCTAGGTGAAGTTTTTCTAGATTTCTTTTTAGTTTTAGAAGTAAACGTAAATATACTGTCTATAAAGAATCCTACAGTAGCAACAACCACACCAAGAATACCTGAGATTAATATTACATTTGTCTTATCTGGAACATATTTATTAATAGTTGCAATTTGATCCTCTGTTGGACCAGTTACATTTAATATTACAGCACCACTATTTCCTACTGCTGACATTATCTTCGTAATATTATTTGCTGCAACTGTTGCATTTGCTTTCATTGATGTGTATCTAAGGTGAATATATGTGTTTGAACTGAATGTTTGATAAATACTTGTAAGTACACTTTGAGGGTCTCCACCATCAGTTATTCTTACAAAGAATTCTTTTTCACCTCTATCTTCAACATTACTTATGTTTTCATTACTATTATTTAAGTTATTGATAAAACGTGCCCTATCATTATCAGTAGCGAAGTTTTCATTGATTTTTATAGTAATTCCTTCATAACTAACATTCTGAACTCCAGTTATTGAAGATATATTTTCTATAATTTGTGTTAGATTTCCATTTGTTGATAGATCTAGTTCCATTAAATCTGTTCCTTCAACACTTTCTTCCACTATTGTACGGGTAAAATCAGGAATATCATCTACTATTGGTGATAGTAGGAATGCTCCCCCAACTAGTCCCACTACAAGACCTAACATTAGTACAGAAATAAAATTCTTTTTACCAATGTATGGTGTTAAAAGTGCCGTGGAAAATATAAATATCATGGCTAGAATAAACAATATCAACATTATTATTATTGTTAATACATCCATGTTTTAATCCACTCTCTCAAAAAAAAGAATAAAATGATTCTTTCTCCATATTTTTTAATTATTCAATTAAGATTTTTATATATTAACTTATTAGTATTTTATTATTTTTTTCTTTAATAAAATTCATTATATAATATAAGTAAATATAATATTATATATACAGAAAATGTATAAAAAAATAGATTAATTTAATTATAAAGAATATAAAACCCAATAAAAACGAGGTTATACTATGAAAAGTTTATTAAAAAAATTATCTGAAGCTTGTGGAATTTCAGGCTTCGAAGATGAAGTACGTGAAATCTTAAAAGATGAATTAAAAGATCATGTTGATGATATGGAAACAGATATTATGGGTAATCTTATAACAACCCATAAAGGTAAAGAAGGAAAACCTAGTGTAATGTTAGCTTCACATATGGATGAAATTGGTCTTATGGTAAGTTTCATTGATGATGATGGATATTTAAGATTTGTTAAAATTGGTGGAATCAACGATCAAATGTTATTAAATCAGAAAGTGTATGTACAAACAGAAAATGGTGAAGTACCTGGTATTATTGGTTCCAAACCACCTCATATTACAAGTGCTGCTGAAGCTAAAAAAATTATTCCATACAAAAATATGTTTATAGATATTGGAGCTAAAGACAAAGAACAAGCAGAAAGTCTTGTTTCTATTGGAGATGCTGTTGTATTCCATACTGAATTTGAAGAATGTTTAAACGATCTTGTAATGGGTAAAGCATTAGATAACCGTGTAGGTTGTGCTGTTATGGCAGAAGTAATGAAACAAACAGATTGTGATGCAACAGTATATGGTGTTGGAACAGTACAGGAAGAAGTAGGATTAAAAGGAGCTAAAACATCAGCATTCAAGTTAAATCCTGATATGGCTATTGCATTAGATGTAACCATTGCTGGAGATCATCCTGGAGTAAAACCTGAAGATGCTCCTGTAAAAGCAGGAAAAGGTCCTGTAATATCATTTGCTGATGCTAGTGGTAGAGGATTATTAACTCATCCTATGATGAAAAAATTATTAGTTGAAGCTGCTGAAGCTGCTGATATTGATTACCAAATAGAAGTAGGTGATGGTGGAACAACTGATGCAACAGCAATTCACCTTACTCGTGAAGGTATAGCAACTGCAACTTTATCAAGTGGTTCAAGATATATTCACACACCTATTAGTGTTGTAAATGTAAAAGATTTAGAAGACACAGTAAAACTCATACTTGAATTCTTAAAAAGATTATAAAATCTTTTTTTATTCTATTTTTTTAATTAAAATACTATTATCATATTTTATTCTCAAAAAAAAAGTTGGAAGGGGAATTTTAGTGAATTTATTCCATATTTAATCCACCAATTTTTATATCATTATTTAAATTGAATTTATCATTTGATGAATCATAGTTGGGGGATGTGTATGTAATATATTCAGTATTACTTGGGTTATTTTTAATATTACTTCCACCTAATTCAATATGTGAATTGATATTTGCTACATCTTTATTTAAGTCTAATTCTACTCCACCTATTGTAACAGTGGATGTCATAGTTGTTTCTCCACTAGGTGTACCTTCAATACTTATACCACCAAGTGTTAAATCAACATTTACATTGTTAATACTTCCACCATTTAAATTAAATACATAAGCTCCAAGTGTGTTGTTGAAGTTCATTGAATTGATCTTACTATTTGCTGTTGAATTAGTAATTACTGCTCCAGAGACTATTTGACCATTTATGTTATATGTGTATTTATTACTTAGTATGATTTCATTTTCTGCATCTTTTGAGTTAACATTAACATCTAAACTTCCATCTGGATTGGATGTGTATGTTACATCTGTTTTAGTATTTGCATCATTTTTTGATTTTATATTATAGATATTATCACTATCTGCAAATTTAATATCTATTGATCCAGTTTTTTGTTTAATATTAAGATTTACCACTGATATATTTGTAGGTGTATCATTTTTACTTAATTCATCTATTAACTGATTTTCAGTAAGTGTTATATTAGTTACACTTTTGTTACTACTATTATCTGCTGTAGTAGGATTTAATGTTGTACTATATACAGTTAGTCCAATAGATAATATTAATATGAGTATTATTATTATTCCACCAATTTTTTCAAGATTCATTATAATACCCCCATTAGTATGGTTATAATTAATATTATTATTCCATATGCTGCTAGGAAGGATCTTCCATATCCAAGTTCATATTCACTATGTACAGCCAAAGTATTTATAACAAGTTTCCATAATGAAACTAGTATATATATTGGTATGAAAATCAATGGTTTAAATGAAAATATACTAAGTACAAATATGAAAAATATGTCTAGTACACTTGTATATGAAATTAAATTAAATAGATTTAATAAATTTCCAGTACCACCTAGTATTCTTGCTATGATACTTGTAATAATAGAATGAATGATATTATTTAATAGTACAAGTATGATTGCACACACTATAATACCAATTGTTACTATTATATCTTTTAAATATATACCTAAGATTAAACCTAGAAATGCAGTGAAAAATATTGAAGTAAGTACTCCCTCATAATTTTTATACTGACTTTTTAGGTAAAAAAGTTCATCTGGGGCTGTTATAACTTTAGCACAATCTGTGAAAAAGTCAATAATTCTAGTTTTCATATTTTAAAATTTATACTGATTAATATAAATATTTTATTATTTAAAAGGATTTATGTATGTTATTTATACAAAATAAAGTTTAAATGTATGATAATTATCAATTTGAGTAAAATAAATTATTTAACTTTTTTTTTTAAATATAGAATAAGTTTATATAGGTTCCTGTTTGATATAATTAAACATATAAGGTGATAAATATGAAAGCTATAACTGTTATTGCAAGTCCAAGAATGGAAGGTAACTGTAGAAAAATTGTTGATTCAATTACAGAAGGAATTAATGAAAATAATGGTGAAAATAAAATATATTATGTTGATAAAATTGATATAAAACCTTGTCAAGCATGTGGTGGATGTAGAAATCCTGAAAAACCAAGTAAATGTGTAATAAATGATGATTTTAGAAAAATAATGGATGAGGTAGAGGATGCTGATTGTTTTATATTTGCATCACCGAATTATTTTGGAGAAATAAATGCACAAGGTCATATATTTATGGATAGGTTTTATTCAATGACTAAAAATACTTCAAATCAATTAAAAGGAAATCAGAAGGCTGTAATAGTATTTACGTATGGTGCACCTACAGGAACATATGATGAATATATAAACTCTAGAGTAAAGATTTTCGAATCAATAGGTCTTAATGTTGTAGAAGTAATGTCTGTTGGTGGAAATAAGCCTTCAAGTGGTGATAGTGAAGATGTTTATAAAAAAGCAAGAGATATAGGCTTAAATCTATAATTTATAATGGTGGGTACATATGATAGAAGATAAATTATTTGATATTATTAAAAATGAAGGTAACATAATAGTATCAGATATTATGACTGATGAAATGAAAAAGGAAGTTATTAAATTAGAAATGAAAAGATTAGATGAAATGGTACCATTGATTAATAAGGGTTTACAAGAAGCATTTGATTTAGATTCATCTATTGTTATTATTCAAGATAAGACAAATATCACACTACCTGTTGAGGAATTAATTCCTACATTAACTCTACAATCAGAAAGTGGTACAATTATAGGGGAAGAGATATATGATCCTGAGGAATTGGAAGAAATAAGACAAGATCCTTCAGTATATTTTATATCTGATAATTTTCCAACCTATCCTAATCTATCAGTTCCAGGAGAAAAACAGTTTTTTGTAGTATCTGAAACAATAGGTATGCTTAAATGTGAGGATAGATTAAGAAGTGCTGTTAGTAAGATGATTATTGCAGCACCATCTACTGAGGCTGATGGTTATATTAAGGATTGTTATAACATTCCACATGAAGAAAAAATCACAACACTAATAATAGGATTTAATAAGTAGGGAATGATTTTATGGATAATGAATATGAAATAGTTTCAATGTTAAAAGAGGATGATGGAGTACTAATTTCACAGTTAATAGATAATGACTTTAAAAAAGAAGTTTTAAAATGTGAAATGAAAAGATTAGATGAATTGGTACCATTTATAAATAAAGGTATGGAAGATGCATTTAATGAAGAAGAAGCTTTGGTATTGATTAAAAAACATGACCCTAATCATAAAAGAGAAATTAAAAGTGATAACTCAACTTTCACACTTAGAACAGAAAATGGTGATATTGTAGGTGAAACAATAACGGATGAAGAAGAACTTGAAGAATTAAGAAATGATCCTAGTGTATACTTCTTATCAGATAATTTTGTAACATATACTAATATTGGAATGCCTAATCAGAAACAATTCTTTGTAATGGAGGGCGAAACAAGTGATTTTATAACTAACAAAGACATAGACAGTACAGTTAAAAGTCTTGTAGTGGCCATTCCATCAACACAAACAGATCATTATATAAAAGATTACTATAACATACCACATGATGAAGATATTGGAACTATAATAATAGGATTTACTCCAAGGTGTTAAATTATGTTAATGGATTATGTTAAATCATTAAGTGATGTTTGTGGAGTTGCAGATTTTAGAAAAGATAGTCAACAGTTAATTGAAACATATGGTCAAGATATATGTAAATATCCATATGCAATTGTTATAGGTCATAGATTAAATGAAGAGATTGTATCTAAAATACCCTTATCATATAATGATGATGATATAGCAGAAGAATATCAAAATGAATACTTTAATTCATTTAAAAGAATATCTGGTATCTCCCATAAAGTTGAGGATTATATTCATGATTTAGGATATAACTGTGTAATATTAAATGAATTGGAAAAATATGAAGATATACATCTAAAGACTAGATTTAGTAATAAAGCCAGTGCAAAACTTGCAGGAATTGGTTGGATTGGAAAAAATAATCTCTTAACAACAAGAGAATATGGTCCAAGACTCACATGGTCAACAATTATAACAGATGCTCCACTTAGTAAATACACAGGAAATGTTATGGAATCATTATGTGGGGATTGTAATATATGTGTTAAAGCATGTCCTGGTGGAGCAATAGTTAACTTAGATAATCCACGCAAATCATACAGTCCAATAAAATGTGGGGATTATATTAAAAGTAGAAAAAAAGAGGGACATCCAACAGTATGTGGTATGTGTTTATATATATGTCCATATGGGAATAAAATATGATTTTTTTATTCTTTTTTATCCTCTTTTAGTGTTTCATAAATTGTTTTTGCTAATTTTTGATTAATACCTTTTACTTGACATATTTCATCAAAACTTGCATTATAAATATTATCTAAGCTTTCAAAATGTGTTAAGAGTGCTTGTTTTCTTTTTTTACCAACACCTGGTATGTCATCAAGAATAGATTTTGTAAATGCTTTTGAACGAAGTTTTCTATGGAATGTTATTGCAAATCTATGTGACTCATCACGTACATATTGAAGAAGATGTAGTGCTGAGGATTGTCTTGGTAGAATTATTGGATTTGTTTGTCCTGGAAGATATACTTCTTCAAATTTCTTTGCAAGGCCTGCAAGAGGAACATCTGTAATATTTAGTTTTTTAAATACATCAACAGCCATTCCAAGCTGTCCTTTACCTCCATCAATTAACACTAGATCTGGATGAATACTAAGTGAATCTGATGTATTATTTGTATTATTAGGTGATATATGGGAGTATCTTCTTGTGATTACTTCCTTCATCATTGCAAAATCATTTGGACCGGGAGTATTCATCTTAAATTTACGATACATCTTCTTTGCAGGTTTTCCATTTTCAAATACAACCATTGATGCTACAGCATATATACCAGAAATATTTGAAATATCAAATGCTTCAATATGGTATGGTAGACGGGGTAGATTAAGGTACTTCTCTAGAGTTAGAAGAGGATTTTCTTCCTCTTTAGTATTTTCTGTTAAACTAATATGAGCATTTTTCTTGGCAATTTTAATAAGGGTAATATAATGACCATCAGTAGCTACTGTAATTTTTATTTTATGGTTAGCTTTTTCTTCTAACCATTCAACAATAACATCCTTATCTTCAATATCATCTTCTAATATAATTTCATCAGGAAGAGGTGCAGTAGAATAATATTGTTTAATAAATTCTGTTCTTATTTGTTTATCACTAAATCCTTTAATTCCTTTTAGAACAAGATCATCTTTTTTATTTGTTTTACCACTACGAACAGATAATATTACAACAGCTGCTTCTTCATTGTTATGATCAAATCCAATAATATCTTGGTTAACATCTTGGTTTGGTTGAATATTTTGTTTTTCAAGGGTAATTTTAATAGTATCAATTTGGTCTCGTAGCATGGCTGCCTTTTCAAATTCCATATTTTTAGCATATCTATTCATGTCCTTTTTGAGTTTTTTGATTGTGGTTTTATATTTTCCCTGAAGAAGTAATTTAACACGACGAATATTTCTGTTGTACTCTTCTTGTGATATGTAATTAACACATGGAGCACTGCACTGTTTTATCTGATAATTTAGACAAGGTCCATCCATATGTTTACATGTTCTTATTTGAAAGTTCTTATTTAAAAAATCAATAAATGCTCTTGCATGTGTACTATCAGTATATGGACCATAATATGATGCTTTATCATTTACTATATTTCTTGTAATGTATATTCTTGGGAAGTCTTCATTAGTTATTTTAATATAGGGGTATTGTTTACCATCCTTAAGACTTATATTATAATGGGGACGGTATTTTTTTATAAGATTTGCTTCGAGAATTAAAGCTTCTTTCTCAGTATTTGTTAAAATATATTCAAAGTATGAAAAATGCCTCATAAGAAATTGAGTTTTTGGTCTATCAAGTTTGTCTTCATCTCTAAAGTAACTTTGAAGTCTACTTTTAAGTTTTTTAGCTTTTCCAACATATATTACCTCATCTTCTTTATTGTGCATAATATATACACCAGGCTTTTGAGGTACTTCATCAGGTGTTTTTAGTTTCATAGACATAATTCACAATTCCACATTTTTTTTTTATTTTAATATATAAATAATAAACATCTAATATTTATTAATAGATATATTATATATGAAATATATTATACTAACTTTATTATATTGTGTTATGTATAAAAGTTATCAATTAGTTTTAAGAGAATTATTATTATGTCAAAATTCAATTTATATTCTGATTATAAACCATTAGGTGATCAGCCAAAAGCAATAAAATCACTTGTTGAACATTATAAAGATGGAATTAAAGAACAAACACTTGAAGGAGTAACAGGTTCTGGAAAAACTTTTACAATGGCAAATGTTATTGAACAATTAGACAAACCAACACTTGTAATGTCACATAATAAAACATTAGCAGCTCAATTATATGAGGAATTTAAAGAATTTTTTCCAGATAATGCAGTGGAATACTTTGTTAGCTACTATGATTACTACCAACCAGAGGCATATGTAGCACAAACTGATACATTTATTGACAAGGAATCAGCTATTAATGAGGAAATTGATAGATTAAGACACTCTGCCACACAATCATTACTTACAAGAGATGATGTAATTGTAGTATCTAGTGTTTCATGTATCTATGGTATAGGTTCACCTGAAGATTATGCACAATTTACACTAACACTACAAACACAACAAGAAATATCAAGGGAAGATATTCTTAAAGAATTAGTGAAAATGCAATACTCACGTAATGATATTGAATTTATAAGGGGACAATTCAGAGTTAGAGGGGACGTTATTGAAATATTTCCAATAAATGCAAATTATGCTCTACGTATTGAACTATGGGGTGATGAAATAGATGTTATCTACAAAATAGATGCATTGAAAGGGGATATTATTGAAGAATTACAAAAAGTGATCATATTTCCTGCAAAACACTTCGTAATTGCAAAGGAAAAACAAGAAACAGCCATAGCAAACATAAAAAAAGAACTTAAAGAAAGAGTGGATACATTTAAGGCAACAGGAAAATATGTTGAAGCTCAAAGAATTGAACAAAGAACGAACTTTGATATGGAAATGTTACAAGAAATTGGTTACTGTTCTGGAATAGAAAATTATTCCATGCACATGAATGGTCGTAAATGGGGTGAAACACCATACTCATTACTAAGATATTTTCCAGATGATTATCTAACAATTATTGATGAATCACATGTAACAGTACCTCAAATACGTGGAATGTATGAGGGAGATAGGGCAAGAAAAGAAAATCTAATACAGTATGGTTTTAGATTACCTAGTGCAAAGGAAAATAGACCACTTCGTTTTGATGAATTTATGAGGGCACAAAATCAAGTATTATATGTTTCAGCAACACCTGCAGCATTTGAATTAGGAAGAAGTAAAAATAAGGTGGAACAAATTATTAGGCCAACAGGCCTTGTAGATCCAGAGCCTATTGTAAGACCAATAAAAAATCAAGTTGATGATTTATTGGGTGAAATAAGAAAATGTGTAGATAATAATCAAAGAGTACTTGTAACATCATTAACTAAGAAGATGGCAGAGGATTTAACAGATTATTATATTAAGATGAATGTTAAGGCAAGATATTTGCATTCAGAAATTTCAACACTTGAAAGAACAGAAATTATTGATGAATTACGTCGTGGAGACTTTGATTGTCTAGTTGGAGTAAATCTTCTAAGGGAAGGATTGGATTTACCAGAAGTTGCACTAGTTGCTATTTTAGATGCTGATAAGGAAGGATTCCTACGTTCTCAAACTTCTCTTATACAGACTATTGGTAGAGCTGCACGTAATGTTAATGGTAGAGTAATATTATATGCTGATAATATAACAGATTCTGTAAGAAATGCTGTAAATATAACAAAACATAGACGTAAAATACAAATTGCCTATAACAATGATCATAATATTACACCTAGAAGTGTTGTACGTAAACTTAAAGATAAAAAGATTGAAGAGAAAGTTGATGATATTCAAGAAATTGATAATATTACAACAGATGAAATTGATGAAATAATAAAAGAACTTGAAAAAGAAATGAAACAAGCTGCAAAAGATCTTAACTTTGAAAAGGCTGCAAAACTAAGAGATAGGATAATGGAATTAAAAGAGGAATAAATAATGGAATCCAAGGAAGAAATAAGAAATAGAGCTATAAAAGATAGAAAAATAATTATAAAAGGAGCAAGAGAACATAATCTTCAAAATATTGATGTTACAATACCACGTGATAACTTCGTGGTAATAACAGGACTTAGTGGTTCTGGAAAATCATCACTGGCATTTGATACAATCTATGCTGAAGGACAAAGAAGATATGTTGAATCTCTATCAGCATATGCAAGACAATTTCTAGGACAAATGGAAAAACCAGAAATAGACTACATTGAAGGTCTATCTCCTGCAATATCAATAGACCAAAAAACCACTAGATCAAATCCCAGATCCACTGTAGGTACTGTTACAGAAATCTATGATTATCTTAGATTATTATATGCAAGAATAGGTGTGGCTCATTGTTATAACTGTGGAAAGGAAATATCACAACAAACACCAGGACAAATAGCACAAGAAATAATAGAAAACAATGATCAAGAAAAGATATACATACTAGCACCAGTTGTGAAAAATAGGAAAGGAATGCATAAGAAGATATTTTCCACATATAAACAAAAGGGATATGTGAGAGTACGTGTTGATGGTGAGATTAAAAGCTTAGATGAAACAATAGAACTTGATAAAAATCAAAAACATGTAATAGAAATAGTAATTGACAGATTAAAAGTAGCAAATAATGAAAATTTCCGTAGAAGATTAGTTGAAGCAGTGGAAAATGCACTTAGAATAAGTGAAGGACTAGTTACAGTAGCAAATAATGATAATTCCATTCCAGATCAATACTATAGTGAAGCATTAGCCTGTCCAGATTGTGGAATAAATTTCCTAGAAATAAGTCCAAGAATGTTTTCATTTAACAATCCCCAAGCTGCATGTCCAACATGTAATGGTATAGGAAGTACATTTGAAATAGATGAAGATTTAATAGTTCCAAATAAAACCTTATCAATAAGAGAAGGTGCTATTAAACCTTGGAGTAATTCTACAAGTACAGAAACATACTACAATAGAATACTTGCAGGGGTAGCAACACACTATGGATTTAAAGTAGATGTACCATACCATACTTTATCTAGAAAAAATAAGGATGTAATATTATATGGAAGTAATGGTGAAAATATAACATTTTCATTTATTAGAAATAATAAGGAAAAACGTGTTACAAAACCATTTGAAGGAGTAATTCCATATATGAAACGAATATTTCTGGAAACAAAATCAAGATACAGAAGAAAAGCAATACATTCATATATGACATTAAATAAGTGTCCAACATGTCATGGAGATAGGCTTAAACCAGAAATGTTAGCAGTTACTGTTGGAGATATGAATATAGCTGATGTTACAAAATTATCTTTATCTAAGGCAAAGGAGTTCTTTGAAAATCTTAAATTAACTAAACGTCAGGAATTTATTGGACATGAAATACTAAAAGAAATAAGAGAAAGATTATCATTTCTAAATGATGTAGGACTTAACTATTTAACACTTGCCAGGTCATCTGGTACATTATCTGGTGGAGAAGCTCAACGTATAAGACTAGCAACACAAATTGGAAGTAGATTAGTTGGAGTTTTATATGTTTTAGATGAACCAAGCATAGGATTACATCAAAGAGATAATATGAAACTTATTGAAACATTAAAACATCTTAGGGATCTTGGAAATACTTTGATTGTAGTAGAACATGATGAGGAAACAATACTTGAAGCAGATCATGTTATTGACATAGGACCTGGGGCAGGGGATCATGGAGGAATTGTAACAGCACAGGGAACACCTGATGAAATTAAAAATAATGAGAATTCATTAACAGGACAGTACTTATCTGGAACTAAGAAAATACCAGTACCAAAAACTCGTCATGAAGGAAATGGAAAATCAATAAAAATAATAGGAGCAAGTGAAAATAATCTTAAAAACATAGATGTGGAATTTCCATTGGGTAAATTTATATGTGTAACAGGAGTATCAGGTTCTGGAAAAAGTACACTTGTAAATAAAATATTGTATCTTGGATTATATGAACTTCTTACAAATAAACATAAAGATAAAGTAGGATGTCATAAAAAGATTATAGGTTCTGAAAATATTGATAAAATCATTGTAATTGACCAGTCACCTATTGGAAGAACACCTCGTTCAAATCCTGCAACATATATTGGATTATTCACATATATTCGTGAATTATTTGCACAAACACCAGAAGCAAAACAGAATGGATATAAACCTGGAAGATTTAGTTTCAATGTTAAAGGAGGAAGATGTGAAGCATGTTCTGGTGATGGAATTGTACAGATAGAGATGCATTTTCTAGCAGATGTATATGTTCCATGTGAAGTATGTGGTGGTAAACGTTACAATCAAGAAACATTGAATATTAGATATAAAGGTAAAAATATCAATGATGTACTGGAAATGACAAGTAGTGAAGCATTAGAGTTTTTCAAACACATACCTAAGATAAAAAGAAAATTACAAACCCTGGTTGATGTTGGACTTGGATATGTTAAACTTGGTCAGCCAGCAACAACATTATCTGGTGGAGAAGCTCAGCGTATAAAATTAGCTAAGGAATTAAGTAGACAAAATACACACAATACATTATATATTCTAGATGAACCAACAACAGGTCTTCACTTTGATGATATTAACAGATTATTAAAGGTATTATTAAAACTTAGGAATCAGGGAAATACATTGGTTGTTATTGAACATAATCTTGATGTTGTAAAAACTGCAGATTATATAATTGATTTAGGTCCTGAAGGAGGTAATGGTGGAGGTTGGCTAATAGCTGAGGGAACTCCTGAAGAGATAGCTAAACAAGATACTTATACAGGTATTTATCTTAAGCCAATGCTTGAATAAACCTCATACATATATTTGAATTAAGTTTGTTCAATTATACTTTAATTTAGAGTTTAATAAAAAATAATATCATATTTATAAGAAATATAGATAAGTTTATAAGATTATTAAATTAAAATATTATATAGATAAAACTATATATTTTATAGATTTTTTAAATGAAAAATTAAAGGAGATACAATGAAACTTCAATTCTTAGGAACTGGTGGGGGCAGATTTGCTACAATCAGTCAAAAAAGAATGACTGGTGGTTTCAGAATTGATGATATAGATGGTAAAAATATTCATGTAGATCCAGGACCTGGAGCACTTGTAAGAACACATCAATATGGATTAAATCCTCGTAAGTTAAATTTAATTCTCATAAGCCATTGTCATACAGATCATTATACTGATGCAGAAGTATTAATAGAAGCAATGACACAAGGAATGACAAGAAAAGCAGGACATGTTATTGGAAGTGATAGTGTTATTAATGGACATGGTGACTTAGGTCCAAGTATTTCAAAATATCATCAAAGTAAACCAAAAGTAAGTGTTCTTAAACCAGAAGAAGAAATTAAACATGAAAATTTGAAAATAAGGGGTATTCATACAAAACATGGAGATCCAACATGTGTTGGATTTAATATAAATTATAAAGGTTTTAATATAAATTATACTTCAGATACTGAATACTTCCCAGAACTAGCTGAAGAACATAAGGATGCTGATGTTCTGATTGGAAATGTAATTAAAGAAGGAGAACGTAAAATTAAAGGTCACTTAAGAACAAGGGACTTTAAACAATTAATTGAAGAAGTACAGCCAAAAATAGCTATTATGACACATCTTAGGGTGAATTTAATTATGAATAATCCTTTCCAAAATACAAGAACTATTACTAAAGAAACTGGTGTCAGAACAATTGCAGCTACTGATGGTCTTACTATGAATCTTGATCAATATCTTGAATCATAACTTCTTTTTCTATTTTTTTTTGCCTTGATGGCTCAGCAAGGAACAGTACCTGACTCGTAATCAGGGGATCGGGGGTTCAAATCCCCCTCAGGGCTTATAAACTTTTTTTTAAAGGATATTTATTTTATAATATGTTTGATTGTTTTATAAGTATACATAATGGTAGTTTTTCCCTGTTTAAAGTGATTATATAACTAATTATGTAATTTTTGATATATTGTAGATTTAAATTAAAAATTAACTAAAAAAATATTAGGTTATTAAATTGATAGTATTGTGAAATTTCTTAAATATTTTATGTTTTAAAAAATAGATTATTATTATAACTAAATTATGATATTTTTTTTATTAGAAGGGGAGAGAGAAATTATTACTGAAATTTGTGGTTCAATTATTGAATCTAATGAAAAAGACATATTTAAAACATTAGATAAAGCAGTAGACTTGGATGTTAATTATATTGAATTAAGATTGGATGTTATTGAAAATATTACTTCGAAAAAAGCAACTTCTATCATTGAAAAAATAAGGAATGTTACAGATATTCCAATTATATTAACAAATAGAACGAAGTATGAGGGAGGATATTTTCCATCTACAGAAGAGGATAGAATTAAAATATTGATGGATAATGCATCTCTTGTTGAATATACAGATATTGAATTATCTACCAATGAAAATCTTAGACAAGAAGTTATAGACAATGCTAATAGAACAATTATATCATATCATAATTTTGAAAAAACACCATCTTCTGAATATCTGGAGAATGTTGTAAATAGTGCATTGAATGTAGGAGATATAGCTAAAATTGCTGTTAAACCATTAAATATTGAGGATACTTATGTTTTATTAAGATTACTTATGGAATATGATGATTTAATTGGTATTTCTATGGATAAACTAGGTTCATATACAAGAATACTTGGACCAATATTAGGATCTCCTGTAACATATACAGCAATAACTGATGAATCAGCTCCTGGCCAATTTGATGTTAAAACAACAAGAGATATTCTTAAAAAATTAAAAAATTATTAGAATTGATTTATATGAATAAAAAGGATAGGCAGATTATTAAAACATTAAATAATCTTGGTGTAGATACAAGATATATTAGTTTATATAATGAACATGTTTATATTAATAATTCAAAGTTTTCCAAGTTTTCTAGAAAAAAAGAAGAGAAATTCAACTGTTTATATTCAAATATATCAGTTACAAGATCTATGCTTTTTCAAAAGATATGTGTTAAAGTATCAAGAACTATTAAAAATCAGATAAAACCAAAGGATGAAATATATATAGATAATACTCCAACAGCTAAAAATATAGTATTAAACATAGTTTTAGAATCATATAAAAGAAAATATGGAATAAAAATAGCACACACACCTACAAAGCATAGTATAATTGTAAGCTCTAAGTGTTTAGATGATTTTTCAAGTGAATATATTCATTTAATGTTATCTGGAAATAAAATAACAGATACATATGAAGAAAATACAATTTATCCATTAATACATGTACATCAAGATTGGATTGATGATTGGATATCTTCAACAGATATAAAACACATAACTTCCAATGTTGAAGAGGATACAAAAATAAAAGAAATGCTAACATTTCTAGAAAAACATATACCTAATGTTAATGAGTCAATTAAACAATCAGTAACATATTTAGATGAAAATAGAATAGATTAAAATGGGAGAATAAACAATGGTTGCAAATACAACAGGAGAAATATTTAAAGTAACAACATTTGGATTAAGTCATGGAAAAGCTTTAGGTGCAACAATTGATGGTTGTCCTGCAGGACTTAATCTATCAAATGAAGATATTCAAAATGAATTAAATAAAAGAAGACCTGGAACTAGTAACTTAACAACATCAAGAGATGAAAAAGATAAAGTAGAAATATTATCAGGTATATTCAATGGTATGACAGATGGAACACCAATAACAGCAATAATATTTAACAAAGACCAAAGAAGTAAAAACTATGATAACTTAAAAAATAATCCAAGACCAGGACATGGCGATTTTTGTTGGAGAGAAAAATTTGGAAATTATGACTATCGTGGTGGAGGAAGAGGAAGTGGAAGAGTAACAATTGGACATGTAATAGGAGGAGCAGTAAGTAAAAAACTCCTACAACAACATAACATAACAACAACAGCCCATGTAACATCGATTCATAACATACATTCAACAAAGAAATTCACATTAAATACTATAAAAGAAAATATTACAAAGAATAATGTTAGATGTGCAGATTTAGAAGTTGCTACTTTAATGGAAGATGAAATTCTAAAACTTAAAGAAAGGGGAGATAGTACTGGAGGAAAAGTAGAAATAATCATTGATAATGTACCTGTAGGTTTAGGTCAACCAGTATTTGATAAGATAGATGGGGACTTTGCAAAGGCATTGATGAATATTGGAGCAGTAAAGGCTGTTGAAGTAGGATGTGGTATTGAAAGTTCAACATTAACAGGACATGAAATGAATGATGAATACTACATAGAAGATAATAAAATTCAGACAAAAACAAACAATGCTGGAGGAATTGTTGGTGGTATGACAAATGGTATGCCAATTATTTTAAAGATTTCTGTTAAACCAACACCATCAGTAAGTGGAATACAAAATACTGTTAATTTAGAAAAAAGAGAAAATTCCACTATAGAAATAGAAGGTCGACATGATCCATGTATCTGTCCAAGAATAACAACAGTTGCAGAAGCAGTATGTAACATGGTACTTGCAGATCACATGATAAGAGCAGGATATATTCATCCTGATAAAATAAATTAAAATATTTTAAAAATAGATCTATTTTAGAAAAATAAAAGTTGTGGTATTTACTTATTATATAACTTTAAAAACTTCTCATGAGCCAAGTATTCTATGGTATCATCTAGTTTTTCAAGTGATTCCACTTCATACTTATTTTGAAGAGCTTTTAATATTAAATAATCTGCCACATGTGGATTTTTAGGTAGTATTGGTCCATGTAGATATGTTCCAATGTAATTTTTATATACTACACCTTCAACACCATCAGTATCATTATTTCCCTTACCAACAAGAACATTTCCTAGTGGTGTGTAGTTAGAGTAGGTTCTACCTCCATGATTTTCAAAACCCACAATTGTTTTTGGAGTAATATCAATTGTTGTTTCAAGAATAATATTGTTAATTATTCTATTTTGTCTATGAACAGTAGTATAATCAAATATATTAAGTCCTGGAAGACTATCACCATTTTTATTAATATATTCTTTTCCAAGTAATTGATATCCACCACAAACAGCAAGTAATACTTTATTTTCTTCAATTATTTGTTTAAATGAATCTTTATAATTTAGAAAATCATTATACACAATTTCTTGTGAATTATCAGATCCTCCACCTATAAAGAAGATATCTCCCAGTGATAGATCATATTTTTCTTCCTTGGAAAATTTATATAAATTAACTTCAATTCCTCGTTTTTCACATCTATTTTTTAAACATAGAATATTTCCAGTATCTCCATATAAATTTAGTTGTTCTGGATACATATGAAATAAATTTAGCTCCATATTAATCTCCTTTTGTTATTTTTTCAATATAATCTCTTGTTTTGAAGATAGCAGTGTATGTTGGTAGAACATATAATATATCAACATCATCTTCTATTGCAGTATCAATAGCATTTTTAAAATCATCATTAATAATTATTTTATCCTCTGATACTTCGGTGTATTTTACACGTAAAGCCATTTCTTCCGCTCGTATACCACTACAATAGTAGTTTAATATTGTATCCTGATTTTTTATAGTCATATCACCATCCCAAATCCATGATGTATCTTGTCCATCTGCAGGATTATCATTTAATATTTGTAGAATGGATTTTTTCTGATTATCATTGGATATTAATTTTATAGATTCACTAAGACCTATAGGATTTTTAGTTAAAACAATTTTTATTGTTTTATTATTATAGGTCATATCTTCCATTCTTCCAAGTGAAAAATGGAAATTAGCCATTTGTTTTTCTATTATTTGTGGTTTTATATTCAATGTATCACACAATGCATAGACTCCACATACATTATATGTATTATATGTTCCAATGTATGGAAATGTAATATTTATAATGTTATCATATGTTTTAAGAGTTATTTCTTGTTTATTCTCTTTTTTTATATGTTTTTGAACTATATAGTCACGTTTTCCATTGGAAAATAAACATTTAGCACACTCATATTCTCCTAGATTTCCATAGTTATATGTTTTATAGTCTAGTTTAGAACCACATAATGGACAGTTTTTTAGACATAAATTATTACCCTCCAAATCATCTGATTTAACTGAATATTTTACAACTTCATTTTCAAGTTTTGTGTAGGTATTAACATATGGATCATCTGCATTAAGTATTAAAGTAGCAGTAGGTACTTGTTTTATACTCTTTCTTACTTCATCCACTATTTCTTCTATTTCTCCATATCTATCTAGCTGGTCTCTGAAAAAGTTTGTTACTAGAATATAATCTGGTTTTAAATCTTTAATTACTCTAGGCATTGATCCTTCATCTACTTCAAATACTCCATAATCATAATGATCTTTTGTATCTTTAATATATGAACTAACAATACCTTGAATCATATTTGCACCCATAAGATTAGATAATACTATATTTTCATCTCTTAAAATATGATTAGTTAAATTGTTACTTGTGGTTTTTCCATTAGTCCCTGTGATAAGTATTATTGTATCAGCAGATTTTCTTATATCTTTTAGTATCTCTTTATGAATTTTTAGAGCAATATTTCCAGGTAAGGCTGTTCCAGATTTATTGGTCATATTCAGTGCTTTTAGTACTAATTTACCAGTAATCAGTCCAATGTCTTTCTTAATATTGTATAAAATATTACCCATTATTATCAATCCATTTTTTTTATTAATTTTTTTCTTCTTTTAAATCTAAAAATTAATCAAGGTATTAATATTATCTTATTTTTGTCATCTAATATATGTTATTATTTTTTCTTAGATTAATATCATAATCTTAATATTTATTTTAAAAAATAGATAATAATGATAATAATTTATGGGGATGTAATATGAAAATGGTTTCTTTTGGTATTGATATTTCAGATAATGATATATCATGCTCTGATGAATTAATAAAAAGTATAGAAAACGATCTTTACAAGATAGAAAAAGAAGCTCAACTAGCTAAACTTACCAACATAACAGGTGATGATATTGTTATTACTGCAGTAACACGTGATGAAAACTTAGAGAATGTTAATAAAACAATACATCAAGTTTTAAAAGATAATGCACTTGGTTTTGATGACTTAGATGGTGTAGGTAATACGCCTTCTGAAGCAGGAGAAGGAATATCCTATGGAATAATAGATTTAAATCCAAATTATCTACCTGATGCAATTATCATAGGTTTTGATACATATTGTGGTGAATCATTTGTTGATAAGGTAGCAAAATCAGCAATAGATGCTGCAAAGGGCATGGACTTTGTAGGAGATGTTGGTGGTGGATGTGTTAATGATATACAACACATTCCAGGTGTTGGATATGTATCTAGTCAAACAGATGATCCTGTTGTATTAGCATCAGTAGAAAATGTTGAACAGGTGGGAGTTGTAGCTGGAGCTATGGTTGGAGCAATACTTGGAAATAAAAACACATATCTTGTAAGGCGTAATACTCCTGCAAATGTAATTCCTGGAAGTGTAATTTGTTCTGTTACAGCATTGATGAATGGAAATATAATTGATTTAGCCCAACCTTTAAGTTATAAAATGAGAATTCTTGAAAAATAAATGAGTATTAAATTAAAAACTTCATTGTTATAATTTATAGATTATATTAAAATAAGTTATTACTATAATTTTTATAAAAATTATAGAACATACATAATTTAAGCAGTAGAAATGTTTAATATTAGAAAAAAACAAATAATAGATTAATTATGAAATATGAGTTATATATTTTTTTAAAAAAATTTATTTTTGAAGAACATTAAATATAATATCAAATTAATAAAGAAAAATAAAATAAGGGGAATATTTGTGATATTACTAGATGAGAATACAAAAGCAGTTGTTCAAGGAATCACTGGAAAACAGGGACGTTTTCATACAAAAGAAATGGTGGAATACAATACTAATATTGTAGCAGGAACAAGTCCAGGAAAAGCAGGACAAACAGTTGATGGTGTACCAGTATATAATTCCATTGAGGAAATTAAACAAAAACATCCTGAGGTCAATGCTAGTATTATATTTATACCAGCACCATTTGTAAAAGATGCAGCATTTGAAGCAATAAGTCAATTAGATTTGGTTATTATTATAACAGAACATTTACCAATTCATGATTCAATGGAAATTGTTGAATATGCAAAACAACATAATACTACTTTAATTGGTCCAAATACTCCTGGAATTATAACACCAGGTGTTGGAAAACTTGGAATAATGCCAACACATATATTTAAAAAAGGAAAAGTAGGATTAGTATCTAGAAGTGGAACTTTAACATATGAAGTAGCAAGTCAAATAAGTGCTGCAGGTTATGGTTTAAGTACTGCTGTGGGTGTAGGGGGAGACCCTGTAACTGGTGAAAGTTTTACAAATATCTTAGAAAAATTTGAAAATGATCCAGAAACTGAACAAATTGTTATGTTAGGTGAAATTGGAGGAATAGCTGAAGTAAAAGCTGCAAAATATGCTCAAGAAAACTTAACAAAACCAATAATCTCATTTATTGCAGGAGTATCTGCACCTCTTGGAAAAAGAATGGGGCATGCAGGAGCTATTATTGAAGGAACTGATGGTACTGCTCAAAATAAAAAGGAACTACTTAAAAGTTATGGAGTTCATGTGGCTGATATACCTTCAGATATAGTAACAATACTTAATGAGATTACTGAATAATTTCAAATTCAATAACACTACTTCTTGTGGTGTTTATTACATTTTAATTCTTTTTTTATTCAATAGCTAAAAAATCATAACTTATTTTTAAAATAATTATAATAGACTATAAATTATAAAATAATAATTACACTATTATATTAGAATAAATAAATATTGTTATTAACAACAATTCTAGATGGTGCATTTTCATGGATTTAACTCAAGATGAAATAATTGAAAAATTAGATTCTGGCGAAATCAGAATATTTGAAATTGAAAAATATACAAAAACAGCAAATGAAGCAGCAGATATACGAAGAAAATATATTGAAATAAAAACAGGCACACAACTTAAACACATATCCAAATATTCTATTGACATGACAGATACTGCTAAGAAAAATATTGAAAATCCTATAGGAACTATTCAAATACCTGTAGGTGTAGTTGGACCTATTGTTATTGATAATAATGAAGAGAATATTGAAACATATGTACCTATGGCAACAACTGAAGGTGCATTACTTGCTAGTGTAAATAGGGGTTGTTCTGTTATAAGACGTTCTAATGGATGTAATGTTTCAATACTTTCAAATCAAATGACAAGAGCTCCTGTTCTTAAAACTAAATCTGTTCATGATGCTAATAAATTGAAAAAATGGATAGAAGATAATTTTGATAAAATAAAAGAAGTTGCACAGTCAACAACAAATCATGGAAAATTACTTAAAATAGATCCAATTGCTATAGTGGGAAGATTTGTATATCCACGTTTTGTATATGAAACTGGAGATAGTATGGGTATGAATATGGTAACTATTGCTACTCAAAAAGCATTAGATCTTATAGAAAAAGAAAATAATATTCATATCATAGCTTTAAGTGGAAATTTCTGTGTAGATAAGAAAGCATCTGCAGTAAATCTTATTGAAGGTCGTGGAAAAAGTGTTGTGGCAGAAGTAATTGTACCTAAAGAAGTTGTTGAAAGAGTACTAAAAACTACAACAGATGCAATTGTTGAAGTAAATTATGCTAAAAACTTAGTAGGCTCTGCAATTGCTGGAAGTTATGGTTATAATGCACATTATGCAAACATGGTGGCAGCAATCTTTTTAGCGACAGGACAAGATCCTGCACATGTGGTAGAGGGAAGTCTTGGTATAACTTCTGCTGAAAATGATAATGGAGATTTATATTTCAGTGTAACTTTACCTGATTTACCAGTTGCAACTGTTGGTGGTGGAACTAGACTTGAAACAGCTGTTGAGTCATTAAATTTACTTAATGCTAAAGGTTCTAATAAAGTCAATAGATATGCATCTATTGTTGCAGGAATTGTACTTGCAGGAGAATTATCATTGGTTGGGGCCTTAGCTGCAGGTCATTTGGCTCGTGCACATGAAGAATTAGGTAGATAAATCAAGAATACAATAAATTTAAGAGTAAGATTAAATATGAAAGTAACATTAAAACAAATTATTAAAGATTATATTGCAATGAGTAGGTATGTTGCATTAGGATCACTTGATGGGATATTAACAGTGCTGAGTATATCTCTAACAGCAGCAATACTCGGTATGAACTCTGGAGGTGCAGTAAATCCTGTTACTGTAGGTATAACAGGTCTTAGTGGTGGGATTGCTATAGCTCTATCCAATGGTTTTGGTTCATATATTGGTGAGGAAGCTGAAGAAGCTAAAATTATTAGAGATCTTGAATCTAGGATGATGTTAGATGAACGTTCATTAGATGATACTATTATTCATGAAGAAGCTAAATATCGTGTATATATGAGTATGTTAACACATGGTAGTGCAAGTTTCATGGGTTCATTTATACCTTCAATACCATTTTTCTTAATTGGTGATATTTATTCGGCAGTTATAGTAACATTAATTGTATGTTTTACTATGTTAACAGTACTTGGATGTTATCTTGGAAAAATATCCAAGGAAAGTATGGTTAAATCTGCTATTAAAATTATTTCAGTTGGAGTTCTTATAGTAATTATAAGTTATCTAATAGGTGGAAGTCATGGATAAATTAGGTGTAACTAATGATATATAAATACCATGTTGTTTTACTTAAAGAACAAGTAATTATAAATGATAAATATTATCAAGCAGATAATAAACCTGATAATGAGGAATTTAAGAAATTAGTAAATCAGTATGATGCTGATGAAGTAGTATTAAATACTATTTGTGATGATGAACTTGAGTCTATAGATAAAGAACATATTGATATTAATAGTTTATAATCTCCTCTATTTCTTTTTTGAGTCTTGTTTTTAATATAAAAATATTAATATAATGAAATAATCATATCTATTTTTAATAATAAAAAAAAATAAGAGAATAGGAGGTGTACTAATTGAAATTCAATCCAATTTTTGCTATTCTAGGATTTATTTTTGGAGTTATGGGTGGGTTTATTGCATATTTTTTATCTGGTTTTGCTTCCGAATTAATGACCAATAGTTCAATAGCACTTATTTCGGGAATTTTAGGTCTTATTGGTATATGGTTATTCAATAAGGATTATAGAGTTGCAATTGCACAGTATATCATTGCTGGAATTGGTGTTTTAATTGGAGTTAGTTTGTATGGTGTAGTTGGCTGCATATTCTATGTACTTGCAGCTGTAGTTGCATTGATGGAAAAAGATAAGATAAAACCTACAATTTCACAAACAAATAATATACATTATTTTGGAAACAAGGATAATATTCCACAAGTACCTGTAATTAAAAGTGATTCACGTCTATGGATAATACCTTTAGTATCATTTATTGTTATTTTACTTGTAGGCGTTGGTGGAAATATTAGTCATGACATGGAGATTTCACAGAAGGCATCATCACTTGAAGTATCAAATGTAGCTATTGAAAGTGAAGGATATTCAATGTATAAGGTATCATGTGATCTTAAATCTTCAATGAATTATAAGTATCTACAAATGGAAGTTATATTCTATGATTCAAATAATGCTATTATTGGTAAAAGTCCACTTGTATGGAATATGAATAATCCACAAAAAGATCAGATAATTAAGGTTTCAGGAACTGCCATGACAAGTAATTCAAAGAATGTACCAGTACGTGCAGAATTATATTTCTATGATGATGCTCTAAATTCAAATCCTAACGATGCAATTTATGTGCACAATGTTACAATAAATTAAAAAAAATTCACTTATTTTTTATTTTTTTAAAATATTTTTATTTTTTTCCCTATTTTTTATTCTAATTTCATTTTTTCAAGTAAATTTGATTACTTTTAAAGCATAATCTTTATAAAAGATTACCTATATATCAATAATAGTATAGGTGATATGTATAGTTGTCCAAATACCAAAAAAAATATAATGACATATATTAACGTATACCGTAAATTAATATCACATCACCACTTACCGATATTAAAAAAAACCTCTATACACACATCCCTATACCCACTTATTAATTAAAATAATATCACTATTTTTACATGAATTTAAGCAAAATAATTTATTATATTTAAAATAAATATATAATTAAATGAAATATTTTTTGAGTAATAATAAATATTACTAAATTAGATGAATTTAAAAAGGAGAATTTAGATGATACGATGTATTTCTTGTGGAAAAGAATACGATGATGATGAAATAATATATAACTGTACATGTGGTTCAATTCTTGAAGTAGAAACTGAAGTTGAAGATATTCCACGTGAAACTTTTGAAAATAGACGAGATAATATCTGGAAATACAAAGAATTCTTACCAGTAAATGCTGACAATAGAGTAAGTCTAGATGAAGGTGGAACACCATTTTGTAAATGTGAAAAAATAGGTAAAGAATTAGGTGTAGACCTTTATGTTAAAGTAGAAGGTTCAAATCCAACAGGTAGTTTTAAAGATAGGGGAATGAGTGTAGGTACAACAAAAGCAGTAGATCTTGGAGTAAATATGGTTGGTTGTGCTTCTACAGGAAACACTTCAGCTTCACTATCAGCATATGCTGCACGTGCTGGACTTAAATGTGCAGTAGTATTACCATCAGGAAAAGTAGCTTTAGGAAAATTAGCTCAAGCAATGTTCCATGGAGCAAAAGTATTTGCAATTGATGGAAACTTTGATGATGCATTAAAAACCATAACAGAATTAGCATTAGATGGTGAATTATATCTTCTAAATTCAATAAATCCATTCCGTTTAGAAGGACAAAAAACTATTGGATTTGAATTAGTACATGATCTTGGATGGGAATCACCAGACAGAGTAATATTACCTGTAGGTAATGCAGGAAACATATCTGCAATATGGAAAGGTATAACTGAATTTAGAGATGCAGGATACATTAAAGATACTCCTATGATGACAGGTATTCAGGCAGTTAACAGTGCACCAATAGCAAATGCAGTAAAAGCAGGAGAAGACACAGTAACTCCTGTAGAAAATCCAGATACTATTGCAACAGCTATAAGAATAGGAGCGCCTGTAAGTTCAGTAAAAGCTATGAGAGCAATAAAAGAATCTAATGGTACTGCAGAAACAGTAACTGATGATGAAATATTAGATGCACAAAAATATCTTGCAAGAACAGAGGGTATTGGTGTAGAACCAGCATCTGCTGCAAGTATTGCAGGACTTAAAAAATTAGTTGAAAATGGTGATGTTGATAAAGGTGAACGTGTTGTATGTATTGTAACAGGACATGTATTAAAAGATCCTAATGTAGCAATAGATGCATGTGAAGATCCAACACCTGTATCATCAGATCCTAATGAAATAAGAAATGTTATAAGAACATTATAAGTTCATATAACTTCCACTTTTTTTTATTAAAAAAAAAATCTTTTGATTATTATGATGATTATAATTACAGGTACTCCAGGTACAGGTAAAACTACTGTAACAAAAATATTAAAGAATAAAATTAATGCTAAATTAATTAGTATTAATAGTTTACTTGAGAGTTATGATTTAACTTTAGGTACTGATGAAGTACGAGGATATAAAATAGTTGATACTATTGAAATGATTCCTATTGTTAATAAAATCAGAAAAGAATGTGGTGATAATCTTCTTATATTTGAAGGACATTTAGCACAAGACTATCCAAGTAGTGATATGGTTGTTGTTTTAAGATGTAATCCTGATATTCTTAAAAAACGATTAGATAGTCGTAATTGGCCTGAAAAAAAGGTTAAAGAGAATGTTAGTGCTGAGATTTTAGGTGTTTGTACAAGTGAAAGTTATGAAACTTATGGAGATATTGTTCAAGAAGTGGAAACATCTAATTTAACACCAGATGAGGTTGCAGATATATTGATAGATATCATTAATAAAAAGATAGAATATCCTTTAGGTATTATTGATTTTCTTGGAGATTACTTCACATATCTTGATTAATTTTTTATTTTTTTAATA